>MNXU01000031.1 GCA_001872285.1 Betaproteobacteria bacterium CG2_30_68_42 | reverse complement strand
CGGCCGCAATTCTACTTTCGCACCACCGACGTGACCGGCTCCATCGAGCTGCCCTCGGGCACGGAGATGGTGATGCCGGGGGACAACATCACGATGCAGGTCAAGCTCATTGCGCCCATTGCGATGGAAGAGGGGCTGCGCTTCGCCATCCGCGAGGGCGGCCGCACCGTGGGCGCCGGCGTCGTGGCAAAGATCATCGAGTAGGGGCGCACGGCTCAACACTCAACCAGTACCGAAATCATGCAAAGCCAGAAAATCCGTATCCGGCTCAAGGCGTTCGACTACCGCCTGATCGATCAGTCGGCGCTCGATATCGTGGACACCGCCAAGCGCACGGGCGCGGTGGTCCGCGGGCCGGTTCCGCTGCCGACCCGGATCGAGCGTTTCGATCTGCTGCGCTCGCCGCACGTCAACAAGACGTCGCGTGACCAGTTCGAAATTCGTACTCACCTTCGCCTGATGGACATCATCGATCCGACCGACAAGACGGTCGATGCGCTGATGAAGCTCGATCTCCCGGCGGGGGTCGATGTGGAGATCAAGCTGCAGTAGGAGCGGAGCGGCTTCCGGCTCCCGATCGATTCAGGCGGCCATGGCCGCAAAGTTTTAACCGGCCGACCCATCGCAGTCGGCACCTCCTAGGAGGGAACGAGAAAATGAGTCTAGGACTTGTCGGGCGCAAGCTCGGCATGACACGCATCTTCACCGACGGCGGCGCAAGCGTCCCGGTGACTGTGCTCGATGTGTCGAACAATCGCGTCACCCAGATCAAGACGCCGGAGCGGGACGGCTATGCCGCCATCCAGGTCGCTTTCGGCAAGCGGCGCGCGAGCCGGGTCGGCAAGCCGCTCGCCGGGCACCTGTCGAAGGCCGGCGTCGAAGCCGGTCACGTCCTGCGCGAGTTTCACGTCAGCCCCGAGGAACTCGCCGCGCTGAAGGCGGGCGATGTGATCGCCGCGAACCTGTTCAAGCCGGGCCAGAAGGTGGATGTCACGGGCACTTCTCTCGGCAAGGGCTTCGCTGGCGTCATCAAGCGCCACAACTTCAGCTCGAACCGCGCTTCGCACGGCAACTCGCGTTCCCACAACACGCCCGGCTCGATCTCGATGGCACAGGATCCGGGTCGCGTGTTTCCGGGCAAGAAGCTGCCCGGTCACCTCGGAGATGTCCGGCGCACGGAGCTCAATCTCGAGGTCGTGCGCGTGGATGAAGCGCGTCAGTTGCTGCTGGTCAAGGGTGCGGTACCCGGCCACAAGGGCGCCGACGTCGTCGTGCGACCGGCCGTGAAAGCGGGGGCTTGAATGGAACTGAAGCTCATCGACGATCAAGGCCAGCCGGCTTCGACTGTGCAGGCCTCGGATGCGCTCTTCGGCCGGGCCTACAACGAATCCCTGGTGCATCAACTGGTGGTGGCGTTTCAGGCCAACGGCCGCCAGGGCACACGCAAGCAGAAGGGGCGAAGCGAGGTCAACAAGAGCACCCACAAACCGTGGCGGCAGAAGGGGACCGGCCGGGCCCGCGCCGGACGGGCATCGAGCCCGCTGTGGCGCGGGGGCGGCAAGATTTTCCCGAATCTTCCCGAGGAGAATTTTGGGCAGAAGGTCAACCGCAAGATGTACCGGGCCGGCATCGCCGCGATCCTCTCGCAGCTCGCGCGCGAGGATCGCCTCGCGGTCGTCGACAAGTTCGGCATCGAGGCGCCGAAGACGAAACTCCTGGTGCAGAAGCTGAAGGGCATGGGGCTCGATTCGGTGCTGCTGATCGTGGATCGGTTCGACGAGAATCTTTATCTTTCTGCACGCAACCTGCCCAACGTGCTCGTGCTCCGGGTTCATCAGGCCGATCCCTACTCGCTCGTCGGCTATCCGCGAGTCGTGATGACGCGCGGTGCCGTGGCCAAGTTCGAGGAGATGCTGGCATGAGCCGGTTCAGCGAAGAACGTCTGATGAAAGTGCTGCTCGCGCCCCAGATCTCGGAGAAGGCGACCCGCATCGCCGACAAGAACCGGCAGGTGATCTTCGCGGTCACGCCAGACGCGACCAAGCCCGAGGTGAAAGCGGCGGTCGAGCTGCTGTTCAAGGTCCAGGTCGAGTCGGTGCAGGTTTCGAATTTGAAGGGCAAGGTCAAGCGCACCGCCAAGGGCCGTGGCCGGCGCAGCGACGTGAAGAAGGCCTTCGTGTGCCTCGCGCCCGGGCAGGAGATCAATTTCGTCGAGGGAGGCACCGTCTGATGGCTCTGGTCAAAGTCAAGCCGACATCGGCCGGCCGGCGGGCCGTGGTGAAAGTGGTGAATCGCGATCTGCACAAGGGCCGCCCGCACGCCGCACTCATCGAATGGAAACCTCGCAAGGCCGGCCGCAATCAGCATGGCCATATCACCACCCGGCATCAGGGCGGCGGCCACAAGCAGATGTATCGCCTGATCGACTTCCGGCGCGACAAGGACGGCATCCCCGCCCGGGTCGAGCGGATCGAGTACGACCCGAACCGCAGTGCCCATGTCGCCCTGCTCGTCTACGCGGACGGCGAGCGCCGCTATATCATCGCGGCCAAGGGCCTGGCGGCCGGTGCGCAGGTGATGAGCGGTGTCGATGCGCCGATCAAGCCCGGCAATGCCAAGGCACTGCGTCACATCCCGGTCGGCTCCACGGTGCATTGCGTCGAAATGATTCCGGGCAAGGGAGCGCAGCTCGCGCGCTCGGCGGGTGCCGCGGTTCAGTTGCTGGCGCGCGAGGGCAGCTATGCGCAGCTGCGGCTGCGTTCGGGCGAGGTGCGCAGGGTGCATGTGGAGTGCCGGGCGACGATCGGAGAAGTGGGTAACGAAGAAAACAACCTTCGTTCGATCGGGAAGGCCGGCGCCAAGCGCTGGCGCGGCATCCGGCCGACCGTGCGCGGTGTGGCGATGAACCCGGTCGATCACCCGCACGGGGGCGGTGAGGGCCGCACCGCCGCTGCAGGCGGGCCGCGCACGCCGTGGGGACAGTGGACGAAGGGCTATCGGACGCGCAAGAACAAGCGCACCGCCAGCATGATCGTCCAGCGTCGGCACAAGAAGTAAGACAGCCAGAGGCCAAGCATGGGACGTTCAGTCAAGAAGGGTCCTTTCGTCGATTCTCACCTGACGAAAAAGGTGGATGCGGCACGGGCAACCGGGGACAAGCGGCCGATCAAGACCTGGTCGCGCCGCTCCACGGTCCTGCCCGAGTTTGTCGGCATGACGATCGCCGTTCATAACGGAAAGCAGCATATTCCGGTGTACGTGTCGGAGAACATGGTTGGCCACAAGCTCGGCGAGTTCGCCCTGACGAGGACGTTCAAGGGGCATACGTCGGGGAAGAAGGCCGTGGTGCCGGTCAAGAGGGGCAAGAAGTAAGGGATGCCGATGGAAACCAATGCAAGTTTGAGAGGAGTGCGGCTTTCCGCGCAGAAGGGCCGGCTCGTCGCCGACCTGATCCGCGGCAAGCCGGTCGACCAGGCCCTGAGCGTCCTTGCGTTCAGTCCCCAGAAGGGCGCGAAAATCATCCGCAAGGTGCTGGAGTCGGCGATCGCGAACGCCGAGCACAACGACGGCGCGGACATCGATACGTTGCGGGTGACCCGCATCCACGTCGAGCGCGGCACGTTCCTCAGACGGTTCATGCCGCGTGCCAAGGGCCGCGGGTTCCGCATCCAGAAGCCGAGCTGCCACGTGTATGTGTCGGTCGGTGACCAGCCGGCAAGCAAGCCGGCCAGGAAGTAAGGAGCATTGATGGGACAGAAGATTCATCCGACCGGCTTCCGGCTCGCTGCGAACCGCAACTGGTCCTCGCGCTGGTATGCCAACAGCAAGCAGTTTGCCAAGATGCTCAATGAGGACATCCAGGTCCGCGATTACCTGAAGAAGCGGCTCGCGCACGCTTCCGTGAGCCGGGTGGTGATCGAGCGTCCGGCCAAGAACGCGCGCATCACGGTGTTCAGTGCGCGCCCCGGTGTGGTGATCGGCAAGAAGGGGGAGGAGATCGAGCATCTGAAGGTCGATCTCCAGCGCATCCTGAAGGTGCCCGTGCATGTCAGCATCGAAGAGGTGCGCAAGCCCGAGCTGGACGCGCAGCTCATCGCCGATTCGATCGCCCAGCAGCTCGAAAAGCGCATCATGTTCCGCCGCGCGATGAAGCGCGCGATGCAGAATGCGGTGCGCCTGGGAGCGCAGGGGATCAAGATCATGAGCGCGGGCAGGCTGAACGGTGCCGAGATCGCCCGCACCGAGTGGTATCGGGAAGGCCGTGTGCCGCTGCATACCCTGCGCGCAGACATCGACTACGGGTTCTCCGAGGCCAAGACCAGCTACGGCGTGATCGGCATCAAGGTCTGGGTGTTCAAGGGCGAGGTGATGGGCAAGACCGAGCAGCCGGCCGGCGTCGCCGAGACGGCGGTGGAAGCCGAGCCGGCGAGGAAAGTCCGCAAGGCGCCTCCGCGTGTGCCCAGGCCGGCACCGGCGGTGAGCGCCGAAGGCCAGGCCGCGGCGGCGGGCGCGGAAGCACCGGTGCCTGCGGGCGCGAAGCCGGCGGTGCGGCGCGTCCGCAAGACGGCAGCGAAACCCGCGACAGAGGCCGCCGCCGGGGCTGGCGAGAGCGTGGCTGCCGCGCCCGCGAAGCCCGCGGCGAAACGAGTGAAGAAGTCAGGAGCCAACGATGCTGCAACCGGCGAAAACAAAGTACCGTAAGGTCCAGAAGGGGCGCAACAAGGGCCTCGCACAGCGGGGTGCCAAGGTGAGCTTCGGCGAGTTCGGCCTCAAGGCGACGGAGCGCGGCTTCCTCACCGCCCGCCAGATCGAGGCTGCCCGCCGGGCGATGACGCGCCACATCAAGCGCGGCGGGCGCATCTGGATCCGCATCTTTCCAGACAAGCCGGTTTCGAAGAAGCCGGCCGAGGTGCGCATGGGCAACGGCAAGGGCAATCCCGAGTTCTGGGTCGCGCCGATCCAGCCCGGCAAGATCCTCTACGAGATGGACGGAGTGGATGAAGCGCTCGCGCGCGAAGCCTTTGCGCTCGCCGCGGCAAAGCTGCCGATTTCCACCACCCTGGTTTCGAGACAAGTGGGCTGACCATGAAAGCGAAAGATCTCAGGGCCAAGGATGCCGAGGGGTTGAACAAGGAGCTGCTGGACCTCGTGAAGGAACAGTTTTCGCTGCGCATGCAGCTTGCGACCCAGCAACTCTCCAATACGAGCCAGCTTTCCAGGGTGCGCAGGGACATCGCAAGGGTGAAAACGATCCAGCGGGAGCGCGAGGTGGCGAAATGACGGAGCAGAAGGCGACCCGCGTCCTGACCGGCCGCGTGGTCAGCGACAAGATGCAGAAGACGGTGACCGTGCTGGTCGAGCGGCGGGTCAAGCACCCGCTCTACAGCAAGGTGGTGACGCGTTCCAGGAAATACCATGCGGATATCGGCGCGGCGACGCCCGGCGAAGGGGATCTGGTCGAGATCGAGTCGTGCCCCCCCATTTCCAAGACCAAGTCGTGGCGGGTGACCCAGGTGCTGGAAAAGGCGAAGGTGGTCTGAATTCGGTGAGGGCTGCGGTGCTGCTTTCGGCTGCCCCGCGTGCTACAATTCAACGCTTTCCATACCCGCCTGCGGTTCCGGGGCGGGCCGACCCGGGCGGGATCCAAGACTGACCGCCGGCGCAAACCGGTGGGTCAAGTTGGAGAGATGACAAGATGATTCAAATGCAGACGTTGCTGAACGTCGCCGACAACACCGGCGCGCGCTCGGTCATGTGTATCAAGGTCCTCGGCGGCTCCAAGCGCCGCTATGCGGGGATCGGTGACGTGATCAAGGTCAGCGTCAAGGACGCGGCCCCGCGCGGCCGCGTCAAGAAGGGCGAGATCTACAGCGCGGTCGTCGTGCGCACCGCGAAGGGCGTGCGCCGGCCGGACGGGTCCCTCATTCGCTTCGACGGCAACGCGGCCGTGCTGCTCAACAACAAGCTGGAGCCGATCGGCACCCGCATCTTCGGACCGGTGACGCGCGAATTGCGCACCGAGCGGTTCATGAAGATCGTGTCGCTCGCACCGGAAGTGCTCTGAGGGAGACTGCGATGCTCAAGATCCGCAAGGGCGACCAGGTCGTGGTCACGACGGGCAAGGACAAGGGCAAGCGGGGCGCGGTGCTCGTGCGCGTCGACGACGCACGGGTGGTCGTGGAAGGCATCAACAAGGTCAAGAAGCACACGCGCCCCAATCCGCTCAAGAACCAGCCGGGCGGCATCCTGGAAAAGGAGATGCCGATCCAGCAGTCGAACGTCGCGCTGGTCAACCCGCAGACCCAGAAGGCCGACCGGGTCGGATTCAGGATTCTCGACGACGGGCGAAAGGTTCGCGTGTTCAAGTCCAACGGCGAGATGGTGGATGCATGACCGGCGCAGATCCGGGTGAGCGCCCGGACGCGCCGGCGAGTGTGATTGCGCAAGGGAACGACATGGCCCGTTTGCAGGAAGAATACAGACAGAGCGTGGTCCCGGACCTCGTCAAACGCTTCGGCTACAAGTCGGTCGCCGAAGTGCCCCGCATCGTCAAGATCACGCTCAACATGGGCGTGGGCGAGGCGGTGGCCGACAAGAAGGTGATGGAAAACGCGGTCGGCGACATGACCAAGATCGCCGGACAGAAGCCGGTCGTCACCAAGGCCAAGAAATCCATCGCCGGGTTCAAGATCCGAAAGGGCTATCCGGTCGGATGCATGGTGACGCTGCGCGGCCCGCGCATGTTCGAGTTCCTCGACCGGCTGATTTCGATCGCGATTCCCCGCATCCGCGATTTTCGCGGCGTGTCGGCAGGTGGTTTCGACGGCCGCGGCAATTACAGCCTGGGCGTCAAGGAGCAGATCATCTTTCCGGAGATCGAGTACGACAAGATCGACGCGGTGCGCGGCATGAACATCAGCATCACGACGACGGCGAAGACCAACGACGAGGCGAAGGCGCTGCTCGCGTCCTTCAAGTTCCCGTTCAGAAACTGAGGATCGTATGGCGAAACTTGCACTGAAGAATCGTGAGGCGAAACGCCGCAAGGTGGTTGCGAAATACGCGGCCCGGAGGGCGGGACTGGTCGCCGCCATGAGCGACCGGAAGCTCACGCCCGAGGAGCGCATCGCGGCACGCGAACGGTTCGAGCAGCTTCCGCGGAACGCCTCTCCGGTTCGGTTGCGCAACCGCTGCAGCCTCACCGGACGCCCCCGCGGGGTGTTCCACAAGTTCGGTCTGTGCCGTCTGAAACTGCGCGAAATTGCGATGCGAGGCGAAGTGCCCGGCATGATCAAGGCAAGCTGGTGAGGAGACGGCCATGAGCATGACTGATCCGATCGCCGACATGCTGACCCGCATCCGCAACGGCCAGATGGCCGAGAAGCCCGCGGTCAGCATGCCGAGTTCCAAGGTCAAGGTCGCAATCGCGGCCGTTCTCAAGTCGGAAGGCTATATCGACGGCTATGCGGTCCGCGAGGCCAACGGCAAGGCGGTGCTCGCGCTCGAGCTGAAGTACTACGCCGGTCGTCCGGTGATCGAGCGCATCGACCGCGTGAGCCGGCCGGGCCTGCGGGTCTACAAGGGATCGCAGGATCTTCCGCGGATCCTGAATGGCCTTGGGATCGCGATCGTCTCGACGCCGAAGGGAGTCATGACCGATCGCAGCGCACGCGCCGCCAATGTGGGCGGCGAAGTGCTGTGCATCGTCGCCTGAGGAATCGCGCGATGTCACGAATTGCAAAAAACCCCGTGGTGCTTCCGAGCGGCGTGGAAGCGGTGATCTCCGCAGCCGAGGTCACGGTCAAGGGCCCGCTCGGGTCCCTGAGCCAGCGAGTGAATCGCGCCGTGCGCATCGAGCGCGAGGGGGATGCCTTGTTTTGCAGGCACGTCGACGGTGTGGAAGATGCGAATGCGCAGTCCGGAACCATGCGTGCCCTGCTCGCCAACATGGTCATCGGTGTGACCCGGGGTTTCGAGCGGAAGCTGACTCTGGTCGGTGTGGGCTATCGCGCTCAGGCCCAGGGCAACAAGCTCAACCTGACCCTGGGGTTCTCGCATCCGGTGGAGCACGCGATGCCGGCCGGCGTGAAGGTCGAGACGCCGACGCAGACGGAGATCGTGATCCGGGGCACGGACAAGCAGCAGGTCGGCCAGGTTGCCGCGGAGGTGCGCGCCTACCGCAAGCCCGAACCGTACAAGGGCAAGGGTGTGCGCTATTCCGACGAGCACGTCGTGATCAAGGAAACCAAGAAGAAGTAAGGGCGAATATGGGAATGGACAAGAAGCAGGTGCGTTTGCGCCGGGCGCGCAAGACCCGGGCCCGGATCGCCGAGCAGAAGACGGTGCGCCTGACGGTGCATCGCTCCAACTGTCATATCTATGCGCAGGTCGTGGCGGCTGGCGGCGGCCGGACGCTGGCGGCGGCTTCCACGCTCGATCCGGAACTGCGCAAGGAAGTGCCGAACGGCGGCAACGTCCAGGCGGCGCGGGTGGTCGGGAAACTCATTGCGGAGCGTGCGAAGAAGGCGGGCATCGAGGAGGTCGCCTTCGACCGTGCGGGATTCCGCTACGCCGGCCGGGTGAAGGCCCTGGCCGAGGCTGCACGCGAGAGCGGGCTCAAGTTCTAGAAGAGGCGAGACACGCATGGCTAAACCGCAGAAGAGGTATGCCCGGTCGGCGCAGGCGCCGGATGACTCGATGCGCGAGAAGATGATCTCCATCAATCGCGTCACCAAGGTCGTCAAGGGCGGCCGCATCCTCGGATTCGCCGCGCTCACCGTGGTCGGCGACGGCGACGGCGGGGTCGGCATGGGCAAGGGGAAATCGCGGGAAGTCCCGGTTGCCATCCAGAAGGCGATGGAAGAGGCGCGCCGCAAGCTCAACAAGGTCAACCTGAAGGACGGCTCGGTGCATCACGCCGTCATTGGCCACCACGGTGCGGCCAGGGTTCTGATCCAGCCGGCGGCTCCCGGCACCGGAATCATCGCCGGCGGTCCGATGCGTGCCGTGTTCGAAGTGATGGGAATGACCGACGTGGTCGCCAAGTGCTTCGGGTCGACCAACCCCTACAACGTGGTGCGGGCCACGCTGAAGGGGCTGTCGCGAATCAGCTCGCCGGCCGAGATCGCCGCGAAGCGCGGGATGTCGGTCGAGCAGCTCCTGGGGTGAGGCGATGAGCGAGAAGAAGATCCGGGTGACGCAGGTGAGGGGCCTGATCGGCACCAAGCAATCGCATCGCGCCACCATTCGCGGGCTGGGCTTGCGCCGCATCAACCAGACGGTGGAACTCGCGGATACTCCGGCGATTCGCGGCATGGTCCGCAAGGTCGCCTATCTGGTGAAATGCGATGAGTGACGAGATGCGTCTGAATACACTCGAGCCGGCGGCGGGCGCGACCCATTCGCGCAAGCGCCTTGGTCGCGGGATCGGCTCCGGTCTCGGCAAGACCTCCGGCCGCGGCCACAAGGGTCAGAAGTCGCGCTCCGGCGGCTACCACAAGGTCGGTTTCGAAGGCGGCCAGATGCCCATCCAGCGCCGGCTGCCCAAGCGCGGATTCACATCGCTCACCGCGGAGCGCGTTGCCGAGGTGCGCCTGTCGGCGCTCGACCGCCTGCCGATGGAGGAGATCGATCTTGCCGCGCTCAAGCTGGCCGGGGTCGTCTCCCCCAGGGCGCTGTCGGCCAAGGTGATCCTGTCCGGAAAACTCATGCGCAAGGTGACGCTGCGCGGGGTCGGGGCGACCAAGGGCGCGCGCCTGGCGATCGAAGCCGCCGGCGGCACCGTGGCCGGCGAGTAAGGGGCGCCCTTGGCAAGCCCGGCCGCAAGCACGCTCGGCAAGACCGGCAGGTTCGGCGATCTCAAGCGCCGGCTGCTGTTCCTGCTCGGGGCGATGGTCGTCTACCGGGTCGGCGCCCACATTCCCGTTCCGGGCATCGATCCGGTGCGCCTGGCCGACCTGTTCCAGGGCCAGCAGGGCGGCATCCTCGGCATCTTCAACCTGTTCTCGGGCGGGGCGCTGTCGCGCTTCACCATCTTCGCGCTGGGCATCATGCCCTACATCTCCTCGTCGATCATCATGCAGTTGATGACGGTGGCGCTGCCGGCGCTGGAGGCCCTGAAGAAGGAGGGCGAGGCGGGCCGGCGCAAGATCACTCAATACACGCGCTACGGTACGGTCGCGCTGGCGCTGTTCCAGGGCTTCGGCATCGCGATTGCGCTGGAGAACCAGCCCGGTCTGGTTCTCGATCCGGGCTTCGTGTTCAAGCTCACCGCGGTCACCACGCTGCTCACCGGGACGATCTTCCTGATGTGGCTGGGCGAGCAGATCACCGAGCGCGGACTCGGCAACGGCATCTCGCTGATCATCTTCGCCGGGATCGTGGCCGGCCTGCCCAACGCGATCGGCGGCCTGCTGGAGCTGGTGCGCACCGGCGCGATGCACCCGATCACCGCGCTGTTCATCGTCGCCCTGGTGTTCCTCGTCACCGGTGTGGTGGTGTTCGTCGAACGCGGGCAGCGCAAGATTCTCGTGAACTATGCCAGGCGCCAGGTCGGCAACAAGCTCTACGGCGGACAGGCCTCGCATCTGCCGCTCAAGCTGAACATGTCCGGCGTGATCCCGCCGATTTTCGCGTCCTCGATCATCCTGTTTCCGGCGACCGTGGCGGGCTGGTTCGGTACCTCCGAGGGCATGCGCTGGTTCAAGGACATGGCCGCCGCGATCTCCCCGGGGCAGCCGATCTATGTGATGCTGTATGCTGGCGCGATCGTGTTCTTCTGCTTCTTCTATACGGCGCTCGTGTTCAATCCCAAGGAGACCGCCGACAACCTGAAAAAGAGCGGCGCCTTCGTTCCGGGGATTCGTCCAGGGGATCACACCGCACGCTACATCGACAAGATCCTGATGCGCCTGACGCTGGCCGGAGCGATCTATGTCACTCTGGTGTGCCTGCTTCCGGAGTTCCTGATCCTGAAATGGAACGTCCCCTTCTATTTCGGCGGGACCTCGCTGCTCATCATCGTCGTGGTGACGATGGATTTCATGTCTCAGGTCCAGGCTTACGTCATGACTCACCAGTACGAGAGCTTGCTGAAGAAGGCAAATTTCAAGGGGGCAGGGCTGCCCATCGGCAGGTAGGATGGCCAAGGAAGACGTCATCGAGATGCAGGGCGAGGTCGTCGAGAACCTGCCGAACGCGACCTTCCGGGTCAAGCTCGAAAACGGACACATGGTCCATGGATACATTTCCGGGAAGATGCGCATGCATTACATCCGCATCCTGCCGGGAGACAAGGTGACGGTGCAACTCACGCCCTACGACCTGTCGAAGGCGCGAATCGTCTTCCGCGCCAGGTGATGCCGCCGGGCGCAGCGCAGCATCGCAGCGTATTTTAATGGGAGAACGCAGATGAAGGTTCGGGCTTCGGTCAAGCGCATGTGCCGCCATTGCAAGATCGTCCGTCGCCGTGGCGTGGTGAGGGTGATCTGCAAGGACCCGCGCCACAAGCAGCGCCAAGGTTGAACTCGGCCTCGGCGCCCGCTATACTCGCCCGTTTCGCTTTTCCACGCACACACCGGAATAATTCATGGCCCGTATCGCCGGGGTAAACATCCCCAATCACAAGCATGCCGAGATTGCGCTCACGTCCATCTACGGCATTGGCCGCACCCGCGCGCGCAAGATCTGCGAGGCCGCCAGCGTACCCGCGTCGGCCAAGGTCAAGGATCTCGACGAAAGCCAGCTCGACCGGTTGCGCGAGCAGGTCGGCCGCGTCACCATCGAGGGCGACCTGCGCCGCGAGACCACGATGAACATCAAGCGCCTGATGGATCTGGGGTGCTATCGCGGGGTGCGGCACCGCAAGGGATTGCCGGTGCGCGGTCAGCGAACACGCACGAATGCGCGCACGCGAAAGGGGCCGCGCAAGCTGGCCACCCCAATGAAGAAACCGGTCTAGGAATCGCATATGGCAAAGACTGCCACCAAGGTCCGCAAGAAGGTCAAGAAGAACGTGGCGGAGGGCATCGCCCACATCCACGCTTCCTTCAACAACACCATCATCACGATCACCGACCGGCAGGGCAACACCTTGTCCTGGGCGACCTCGGGCGGGGCCGGATTCAAGGGCTCGCGCAAGAGCACCGCGTTCGCCGCCCAGGTTGCGGCCGAGGCCGCCGGCAAGGCCGCGCAGGACTGCGGTGTGAAGAACGTCGAAGTGCGGATCAAGGGACCGGGCCCCGGGCGCGAGTCGGCGGTCCGCTCGCTCAATGCTCTCGGCATCAAGGTCGCCAGCATCACCGATGTGACCCCGATTCCGCACAACGGCTGCCGCGCGCCCAAGCGCCGCCGGATCTGACAGGAGAAAGACAAGTGGCTCGCAACCTGGACCCCAAGTGCCGGCAGTGCCGCCGCGAAGGGGAGAAACTCTTCCTCAAGGGCGAAAAGTGCTTTGGCGACAAGTGCGCGATCGACCGCCGTTCCTATGCTCCGGGCCAGCACGGACAGAAATCCGGCCAGCGGCTTTCCAACTACGGCGTTCAGTTGCGCGAGAAGCAGAAATTGCGACGCACTTACGGGGTGCTCGAGAGCCAGTTCCGCAAGACCTTCGCGGAGGCGGAGCGCCGCAAGGGCCAGACCGGCGAGAACCTGCTGCAACTGCTCGAAGGCCGTCTCGACAACGTCGCCTGGCGGATGGGTTTCGGCGCCTCGCGCGCGGAAGCGCGTCAGATCGTCCGGCACAATGGCGTTCTGGTGAACGGTCGCCGGGTCAATATCCCCTCGTATTCCCTTCGGCCCGGCGACGCGGTCGCGTTGACCGAGGCGGCGAGGAAGCAGTTGCGCGTGAACGCGGCGCTCGAAGCGGCCGCCTCGCGCGGATTCCCGGAGTGGATCGAGGTCGACGCCACGGCGGGCAAAGGCACGTTCAAGGCTTATCCGCAGCGCGCGGACCTGCCGGGAACGATCAACGAAAACGTGGTGGTCGAACTGTACTCGCGCTGACCGGCGTTTCTCTTTCGAAGGACTGTCGATGCAACAAGCTATCCCCCTTCTGAAACCGCGCATCATCGATGTGCAGAGCGTTTCTCCGGTGCATGCCCGTGTGGTGATGGAGCCGTTCGAGCGCGGTTACGGCCACACGCTCGGCAACGCGCTCCGGCGCATTCTGCTGTCCTCGATGCCCGGCTATGCACCGACCGAGGTGACCATCGACGGCGTGCTGCACGAGTATTCCACGCTGGACGGGGTGCGCGAGGATGTGGTCGACATCCTGCTCAACCTGAAGGGCGTGGTGCTCAAGCTGCACAATCGCGCCGATGCCCTCCTGAACCTTTCCAGGGAAGGTGAAGGGGTCGTCACCGCCGCGGACATCGAGACCGGCCATGATGTCGAGATCATCAACCCCGGTCACGTGATCGCGCACCTGACCGCCGGCGGCAAGCTGAACATGCAGATCAAGGTCGAGCAGGGACGCGGCTACGTGCCCGGCACGGTGCGGGCGGTGGCGGGCGAAACCCGGCCCATCGGCCCGATCGTTCTGGACGCCTCCTTCAGCCCCGTGCGCCGCCTGAGCTACCGGGTCGAGGCGGCCCGCGTCGAGCAGCGCACCGATCTCGACAAGCTCATCATCGACATCGAAACCAACGGAGCGGTCGAGCCCGAGGAGGCGATCCGCTATGCCGCGCGCATCCTGATGGATCAGCTTTCCGTGTTCGCCGATCTCGAGGGGACGCCGATGTCCGCCGAAACGGGATGCGCCAAGCCGATCCAGGTCGATCCGATCCTGCTGCGCCCGGTCGATGACCTGGAGCTGACGGTGCGCTCGGCCAACTGCCTGAAGGCGGAGAACATCTACTACATCGGCGACCTGATCCAGCACACCGAGACCGAGCTGCTCAAGACGCCGAACCTGGGGCGCAAGTCGCTCAACGAGATCAAGGAAGTGCTCGCCTCGCGCGGGTTGACGCTCGGCATGAAGCTGGAAAACTGGCCGCCGGCCGGCCTCGAGCGGATGTGACCGCTATCCGGCAAGCAGGCACGAAACAGGGAACGGAACGATCATGCGCCATCGCCACGGACTGAGAAAGCTGAATCGCACGACGAGCCACCGGCTCGCCATGCTGCGCAACATGACCAACTCGCTGCTGCGTCACGAAGCGATCCGCACGACGCTGCCGAAGGCGAAGGAATTGCGGCGTGTCGTCGAGCCGATCATCACGCTCGGCAAGAAGGCGAGCCTCGCCAACCGCAGGCTCGCCTTCGATCGCCTGCGCGATCGCGAGATGGTGGTCAAGGTGTTCGACGAACTCGGCCCGCGTTTCGCCAACCGCAACGGCGGCTATCTGCGCATCCTCAAGTTCGGATTCCGCGAAGGCGACAACGCGCCGATGGCTTTCGTGGAACTGATGGATCGACCCGAACCGGCCGAGGTGCAGGCGGCCGCGGAAAAAGCCGCCTAGCGCGCCGGAGGCGGCCGGGCGCCGTGAGGAGGTGATCCTGAAAGCCGGCCCTGGCCGGCTTTCTGCTTTCTTGCAGGCCCGATGCGCGCGATTCGCGACCGCCATGGCGCCGCGCCCGCCCGTCGTTCGGGAAAGTTGATCGTAGTCAATTACCCATGGGAATCGGGTGGGTATCGTGCCACGCAGTGTCGCGGGCGCCGTCCGGCGCCGATTTCCTGAATCGCCCGAACCAATCGAAAGGGAGGACAACCATGCTGCAACCCAATTCCTTGCCACGCACCCGTCTGGTGGCGGCGCTGCCGTTCGCCGTCGCCGCGATCTTCGCGCAGGCGCAGGACAAGCCCGGCGTGAGCGGAACGGAGCTCCGGTACCAGGCGGGCAGCTCGCCGCTCGGTGCGGTGGAGATGCACCAGGACGTCAATCCGAAGGCGCCGGTCATGACCAAGGCCGAATTTGAGCAAGCGCGCCAGATCTACTTCCAGCGCTGTGCCGGCTGCCATGGCGTGCTTCGCAAGGGGGCGACCGGAAAGCCGCTGACCCCGGACATCACGCTGTCGAAGGGAACCGACTATCTGAAGGTCTTCATCGCCTACGGATCCCCGGCCGGGATGCCGAACTGGCAGACCTCGGGCGAGCTGACCGAGAAGGACGTCGACCTCATGGCCCGCTACGTGCAGCAGACCCCTCCGCAGCCACCCGAGTACGGCATGAAGGAGATGAAGGCGACCTGGAAGGTCCTGGTGCCGCCGGAGCAACGCCCCAAGAAGAAGATGAATTCCTACAACATCCAGAACGTGTTCTCGACCACGCTGCGGGATGCGGGCGAGGTGGCGCTCATCGACGGCGACACGAAGAAGATCATCAACATCGTCAAGACCGGCTACGCAGTGCACATCTCGCGTCTGTCAGCCTCCGGGCGCTATCTCTTCGTCATCGGGCGCGACGCCAAGATCAACATGATCGACCTGTGGATGGAGAAGCCCGGGACCGTGGCCGAGATTCGCGTCGGGCTGGAGGCGCGCTCGGTGGATACCTCCAAGTTCAAGGGCTACGAGGACAAGTTCGCCATCGCCGGCACCTACTGGCCGCCCCAGTTCGTGATCATGAAGGGCGACACGCTCGAGCCGCTCAAGCTCGTGTCGACCCGCGGCCTCACCGTCGATACGCAGGAATATCACCCCGAGCCGCGGGTCGCGGCCATCGTCGCCAATCACCACAAGCCCGAGTTCGTGGTGAACGTCAAGGAGACCGGCAAGGTGCTGCTTGTGAACTACGCGGACCTCAACAACCTCAAGATGACCGAGGTCGCGGCCGCGCGCTTCCTGCACGACGGCGGATGGGAGTCCTCCAAGCGCTATGTGCTGATGGCGGCCAACCAGTCGAACAAGGTCGCGGTGATCGACACGGTCGAGGGCAAGCTGGCGAGCCTGGTGGATGTGGGCAAGATCCCGCACCCCGGGCGCGGTGCCAACTTCGTTCACCCCAAGTTCGGACCGGTGTGGGCGACCAGCCACCTGGGTGACGATTCGATCAGCCTGATCGGCACCGACCCGAAGAAGCATTCCAAGGACGCCTGGCGCGTGGTGCAGACGCTCAAGGGGCAGGGCGGCGGATCGCTGTTCATCAAGACCAATCCGAAGTCCTCTCACCTGTACGTCGACACCCCGCTCAACCCGGACGCGAAGGTCAACCAGTCGGTTGCGGTGTTCGACATCAAGAACCTCGACAAGGGCTACACCGTGCTTCCGATCGGTGAGTGGTCGGGGCTGGGCGAAGGCGCCAAGCGGGTCGTGCAGCCCGAGTACAACAAGGCGGGCGACGAGGTCTGGTTCTCGGTGTGGAGCGCGAAGAACCTCCAGTCCGCGGTGGTCGTGGTCGACGACAAGACCCTGAAGCTTAAGACCGTGATCAAGGATCCGAGGCTGATCACCCCGACCGGCCACTTCAACGTCTATAACACGCAGCACGACATCTACTGAGCGAGTACCGCCGGGCGCCCACCGGGCGCCGGTGCTGTTCTTCCCGGGGGCCGCGCGCCCCCGTTTTTTCGTGCGCGGAAGGCACCCGGCCGTCCCGGATTGACCGACATCAATGCGCGGCCAGCCTGCCGAACGCATGCTTGCGCCCGCATGGGGCGCGGGTTGATCATTGCAAGCGAATGGACTACCGGATCGGGCGTTTTCGAGTGCTCGCTGCCGTGCTGGCGGGGATGGTGAGCTGTGCCGCGGCCCCGGCTGCGCTGGCCGCGCCGGACGACGAGCGGGGCCGCTCGCTGGTTCGCCTGGTGCGCCAGGACTGCGGGGCCTGCCACGGCATGCTGCTGACGGGCGGGCTCGGCCCGGCCCTGAGCCCGGACGCACTGCGGGACAGGCCACGCGAAGCTCTGGTGGCCACGGTCCTCGGCGGCCGGCCGGGCACGCCGATGCCACCGTGGCGGGGTCTGCTCACCGAGGACGAGGCGGGATGGATCGTGGATCGCCTGCAGGCGGGTTTCCCCGAGCGATGAGGAAAAGGTTCGAAATGCTGTCGGTATTGCTCCGCGCGATCGCGGCGCTCGCGCTCGGCACTTCGCTCGCAGGCTGCGCGGGCGGGGGGGCAGCGCTGCGCGGCACCGGCGACCTGGGCGTGGTGATCGAGCGTGCGGACGGGGCCGTGCTGGTGGTGGAGAACAGCACGCGCAGCATCCTCGGCAGGATCGACGGGCTCGGCGATCTGTCGCACGCCCATGCGGTGTTTTCGCGCGATGGCCGCTATGCCTATGTGTTCGGCCGCGACGGCGGGCTGAGCAAGCTCGACCTGCTCACCCGGCGCGTGGCCGCTCGCGTGATGCAGGCGGGCAACTCGATCGGCGGCGCCATCTCGCAGGATGGGCGGCTGGTGGTCGCGCAGAACTACGATCCCGGAGGGATCAAGGTGTTCGACGCCGGCTCGCTCGAGCTGCTCGCCGACATCCCCGCGACCCATGGCGACGGCACCCTTCGCTCGAAGGTCGTGGGGCTGGCGGACGCGCCCGGCAACCGCTTCGTGTTCGCGCTCTACGATGCGGGCGAGATCTGGATCGCCGACCTCTCGCAGCCGCGCTCCCCGCGCATCACGCGCTTCCCCGGTGCGGGCAGGCAGCCCTATGACGGGCTGGTGACGCCCGATGGCCGCCACTACCTGGCCGGGCTGTTCGGCGAGGACGGCATCGCGGCGCTCGATCTGTGGCAGCCGCAGCCGCAGCTGCGGCGCATCCTGTCGGGCTACGGGCGCGGGGAGCAGAGGCTGCCGGTGTTCAAGATGCCGCACCTGCGCGGCTGGGCGGTCGCGGGCCGGCGTGCGTATCTGCCCGCGGTGGGCCGCCACGAAGTGCTGGTGGTCGACACGGAGACCTGGCAGGAAGTCGGCCGAATTCCGGTGAAGGGACAGCCGGTGTTCGTGATGGCGCGCCCGGACGGTCGCCAGGTATGGATCAATTTCGCGCTGCCCGACAACGGCTGGGTGCAGGTCTTCGACACGCTCGGCGGGAAGATCGTCGCCAGCCTTCAGCCGGGGCGCGCGGTGCTGCACATGGAATTCACCGCGCGCGGCGACGAGGTGTGGATGTCCGCGCGCGACGACGACCGGGTCGTCATCTACGATACCGCGCATCTCGCGCGGGTCGGTGAGATCGCGGCGCGCAGCCCGAGCGGGATCTTCTTCGCGTCCCGCGCAGCACGCATCGGTTTCTGAGATGGCGGAACTCGACTTCAGGCTCGCCAACGAATACCAGCGCGGCTTCCCGCTGGTGCCCGAGCCCTATCGCGAGATCTCGGCGCGGCTGGGCTGCGCGGAGGCCGAGGTCCTGCGGACACTGGAACGGATGAGCGCCTCCGGCGCCCTCAGCCGGATCGGGGCGGTGCTTGCGCCGCGCTGCCTGGGCGCCTCTACGCTGGCGGCCCTTTCGGCACCGGCGGCCGAACTGTCGCGCATCGCGGCGCTGGTGAGTGCTCACGCGGGCGTGAATCACAACTATGAGCGCAGCCACCGGCTCAACCTGTGGTTCGTCGCCACCGCGGAGGATTCGGCGCGGCTCGCCAGCCTTCTCGACTGCATCGGAGAAGAAACCGGCTGCGCCGTGCTCTCGCTGCCGCTCGTCGAGGAGTATCACATCGATCTCGGCTTCGACATGGCGGCGGGCGGCGCGCCGCGAGCCACGCGTGCGGCGCCGCGCCCGCTGCGGCGCATCGAACCGGAGGACGGGGAGCGACGGCTGCTGGCTGCCCTGCAGGGCGGGCTCGATCTGGTGCCGCGCCCGTTCGCGCGGCTGGGAATGAAGTCCGGAATGAGCGAGGAGCGCGTGCTCGACCGCCTGCGGCGCTGGGCGCACGAGGGCGTGATCAAGCGCTTCGGCGTGATCGTGCGCCACCGGGCGCTCGGCTATCATGCCAATGCCATGGCGGTCTGGGATGTGCCGGACGAGCGCGTCGATGCGATCGGCGCCGCGGCCGCCGCCGACGGCGAGGTGACGCTGTGCTACCGGCGGGCGCGGCGGCCACCGGAGTGGCCGTACAACCTGTTCTGCATGGTGCATGGCCGCAGCCGGATCGCAGTGGAGAATGCGATCGCGCGGCTGCGCGACGACCAGGGTCTGCATGCCTTTTCCGGCGCCGTGCTGTTCAGCCGCCGCTGCTTCAAGCAGCAGGGTGCGCGCTATTTCGAAGCGCAGGTGCGGCTGCATGGATGAGCGCGATCGCGCGATCGTGAATGCGCTCCAGGGCGGCTTCCCGCTGTGCGAGCGGCCCTACCGGGCCGCCGCCGCTTCGCTGGGCATGAGCGAGGAGGAACTGATCGCGCGGCTGGGCGCGCTGCTCGAATCGGGCGTGCTCACGCGCTTCGGGCCGATGTTCCAGGCTGAGCGCATGGGCGGGGCCTTCCTGCTCGCAGCGCTGCGAGTCCCCGAGCCGGATTACGAGCGGGTGGCGGCATGCGTCAACGCGGCTCCCGAGGTGGCCCACAACTACCGGCGCGAACACGAATTCAACATGTGGTTCGTGCTCGCCGCGCAGGACGGGGCGCGGATCGATGCGGCGATCGCGAGGATCGAGGCGCAGACCGGGCTCGCGCTGTACGCCTTCCCCAAGCTGAAGGAATACTTCGTCGGGATGAAACTGGATGCCTGAGCTGGATCCGGTCGATCGGGCGCTGGTGCTCGAAACCCAGGCTGGGCTGCCGCTCGCGCCGCAGCCCTACCATGCGCTCGCCGCGCGGCTGGGCATCGCGCCGGAGGAGGTGATGCACCGCCTGCAGCGCATGCTCGACGAGGGGATCATCCGCCGCATCGGCGCCGTGCCGAACCACTACGCACTCGGCTACACTGCGAACGGAATGTCGGTGTGGGATGTCGATGATATCGAGGTCGATGCTCTCGGCGCGAGAGTTGGCGCGCTCGCCTTCGTCACCCACTGCTACCGCCGGACGCGGCACCCGCCCGAGTGGCCGTACAACCTGTTCGCGATGCTGCACGGGCGCTCGCGCGAGCAGGTCGAGGAAGGCGTGGGCCGCATCGCCGCGCTGCTCGGCGCTGCCTGCCGCGCACACGAAGTGCTCTACAGCCGCCGGATCCTCAAGAAGACCGGGCTGCGCATCACCGCCTGAGGAGGCGCGATGTTCCGGATCAGCCAGTTCATGCAGGAGATCGCGCGGCCCACGCCGCTCGCACCGGCGCGCGAGCCGTCCGGGCCGGTGGTGATCTGGAACCTGGTGCGGCGCTGCAACCTCACCTGCAAGCACTGCTATTCGATCTCCGCGGACACCGACTTCCCCGGCGAGCTGTCCACAGCCGAGGTGTTCGCGGTCATGGACGATCTCAAGGGCTTCGGTGTGCCGGTGCTGATCCTGTCCGGGGGAGAACCGCTGCTGCGCTCCGACCTGTTCGAGATCGCTGCGCGCGCGAAGACGATGGGCTTTTATGTCGGGCTGTCGTCCAACGGCACCCTGATCGATAAGGCGAACATCGGGCGCATCGCGGCGGTCGGCTTCGATTACGTCGGCATCAGCCTGGACGGGATCGGTGCCACCCACGACCGCTTCCGGCGCATGCCGGGAGCATTCGACCGCTCGCTCGCCGGCATCCGCCTGTGCCGGGATGCCGGCATCAAGGTCGGCGTGCGTTTCACCCTGACCCAGGACAACGCGCAGGATCTGCCCGAGCTGCTCGCGCTGATCGAGCGCGAGCGCATCGACCGCTTCTACTTCTCCCACCTCAACTACGCCGGGCGCGGGAACCGCAACCGCGCCGACGATGCCCGCCACCAGCTCACCCGCCGGGCGATGGACCTGCTGTTCGACACCTGCTGGGATCACCAGGTGCGCGGCGTGCACCGCGAGGTCACCAGCGGCAACAACGACGCCGACGGCGTCTACCTGCTGCTCTGGGTGCGGCGTCGCTTTCCGAGCCTCGAGGCGCACATCCGGGCGAAGCTCGCGCGCTGGGGCGGAAACTCCTCGGGAGTCAATGTCGCCAACATCGACAACCTGGGAAACGTGCACCCCGACACCATGTGGTGGCACCACAGCCTGGGCAACGTTCGCAGCCGCCCGTTCTCGCAGATCTGGACCGACCTGTCCGATCCGCTGATGAGGGGGCTGAAGGCGCGGCCGCGCGGCATCAAGGGACGCTGCGCCGCCTGCGCGTACTTCGACCTCTGCGCGGGAAACACCCGCGTGCGTGCCGAACAGGTGAGCGGCGATCCGTGGCAGGAGGACCCCGGCTGCTACCTCACCGACGAGGAGATTGGCATCGCGGCCGGCACCGCGCGGCTGGAGGTCACGGCCTACCCGCGGCGCCGGCCCGTGCCGGCCTCCGGCCGATGAAAGCGAGCGCCGCGGCATGGGCGGCGGCCGCGCTGCTCGCCTGCGCGGGCCGGGAAGCCTTCGCGGCACCGGAAGCCCTGTTCGAGCAGCATTGCGCCAAGTGCCACGGCGCGGACCGGCTCGGCGGGCAGGGGCCGGCGCTGCTGCCGCAGAGCCTCGAACGGCTGAAGCCGGCAGCGGCGGTCGATGTGATCCGCAGCGGGCGGCCGGCGACCCAGATGGCGGGCTTCGCCCAGGTGCTCTCGACCGGCGAGATCGAGGCGCTGGCGCGCTGGATCTACACCCCGGTCGTTCCGGCGCCGGTCTGGGACACGCAGCGGATCGAGGCCTCGCGCATCGTCCATTTCGCCCCCGGCAGCCTGCCCGCGCGAGCGCAGTTCGATGCCGATCCGATGAATCTGTTCATCGTCGTCGAGGCGCTCGACCATCATGTCACCATCCTGGACGGCGACCGGCTGGAGCCGATCTTCCGCTTCCCCTCGCGCTATGGGCTGCACGGCGGGCCGAAGTTCACGCCCGACGGGCGCTACGTGTTCTTCGCCTCGCGCGACGGCTGGGTGAGCAAGTTCGATCTCTGGAACCTCAAGGTGGTGGCGGAGGTGCGCGCGGGCATCAACACCCGCAACCTCGCCGTGTCGGGCGACGGGAACTTCGTCGCCGTGGCCAACTACTATCCCCACACCCTCGCGCTGTTCGACGCGGAACTGCGGTTGCTCAAGCTGATCGAGGTGAAGGATCGCGAGGGGCGCGCCGGCTCGCGGGTCTCTGCGGTCTATGACGCCGCGCCGCGCAGGAGTTTCGTTGCCGCGCTCAAGGACATCCCCGAGCTCTGGGAGATCAGCTACGATCCGAAGGCCGAGGACATTCCGGCGGGGATGATCCACGATTTCAGGCTCAAGGAAGGAGCCTTCCTTCCGGGATTCCTGAACCCGCGGCGCACCGTCCTCGAGGACACGCTCGACGACTTCTTCTTCACCCCGGACTATTCCTCGCTCATCGGCGCCTCGCGCACGGCCGGGCGCGGGCAGGTGGTCAACCTCGACGTGCGGCGCAGGATCGCGGAGCTGGCGCTGCCCGGCATGCCGCACCTGGGCTCGGGCATCACCTGGAAGATCGGGGATCGCACCGTGCTCGCCACGCCCAACCTGCGCGAGGGCGTGGTGAGCGTCATCGACGTGCGCGACTGGAAGATCCTGCGCAACATCCCCACGCCCGGTCCCGGCTTCTTCATCCGCTCGCACGAGGCGAGCCGCTACGCCTGGGTCGATTCGATGATGAGCCCGAAGAACCGGGACACGCTGACGGTGATCGACAAGCAGACGCTGGAAGTCGTCGCGCAGCTTCGCCCCGAGCCGGGCAAGACGGTTGCGCACATCGAGTTCACGGCCGACGGGACCCATGCGCTCGCGAGCCTGTGGGAGAACGAAGGCGCGCTGATCGTCTTCGACGCGCGCACCCTGCGCGAGCTCAAGCGCATCCCGGCGCGCAAGCCGGTGGGCAAGTACAACCTGCACAACAAGATCACCCGCTCGGAAGGCACCAGTCACTGAGCAGGGGCAGGGCTCGCGGCGCGCAGTTCGTGGTTCACCCAGAGCACGAGCGCGAACAGCACCATCGCGCCGGCCTGGTGTGCCGCGGCGAGCGCGACCGGCACGACGTAGAGCAGCGTGGCGATCCCCAGGCCGATCTGCAGCGCGAGTCCGAGCACGAGGAAGTCGCTGGCGAGCCGGGCCGTGCGCGCGAGAGGGACGGCGCGCGCCCGCAGCCAGAACCACGGCACCAGGAAGGCGAGCAGCCAGGCGATCATGCGGTGGTCGAACTGGACCGTGGCCATGTTGCTGAAGAAGTTGAGCGGCCACGGCTCGATCAGGAAGATCTCCGGCGGCACGAAGTGTCCGTTCATGAGCGGGAAGGTGTTGTAGGCCAACCCGGCGTGAATGCCGGCGACCAGCGCCCCGGACAGCACCATCACGAAGAGGAGCGCGGCGAGGCCGGCGGCGAAGCGTTGCAGGCTACGCATCGGGCCCGCTGCCGGAGATCGCGCGCGCTCCCGCAGCAGGTCGAGAGCCAACCAGAACATCAGGCCGAAGATCAGGAACGCGAGTCCGAGATGCGCAGCCAGCCGGTACTGGCTCACGCGCGGATCCTCGACCAGTCCGCTCGCCACCATGTACCAGCCCATGGCTCCCTGGAGCGCTCCGAGCGCGAAGATCGCCGCGAGCCGCGGCGCGAGGGTCCGGCCGATTCTCCCTGTGGCTACGAAGACCAGGAAGGGCAGCAGGAACACGACGCCGATCGAGCGACCGAGCAGCCGGTGCGCATATTCCCACCAGAAGATGCCGCGAAACTCCGCCAGGCTCATCGCTGAATTCACCTGCCGTCCCTCGGGCGTGGCCTGGTACTTGGCGAACAGCTCCTGCCAGTCGCCCTGCGAGAGCGGTGGCAGCGCCCCCACCAGCGGCTGCCATTCGACGATCGACAGCCCCGAATGGGTGAGCCGGGTCACGCCGCCCACGACCAGCGTGGCAAACACCATCGCGCAGCAGGCGAGGAGCCACAGCGCGACGCTCCTGCGGTTTCCAGTATTCATCCGGGATAGGGGCCGGCGCGGAAAACGCGGCGATTATAGGCGCCTGCGGCCGATTGCCGCAGGCAATTGACCTGAGTCAATTACTTGGACATCGGCGCCGGCGTAACTTTGCGGCGCCGGATGGCGGGCGTGCCGCCCGCACCAGAACCAGAACCCAGGAGGATCACGATGAGCGAACAGATCCAGGAATCGGCAGGCGAGGAGCCGGAACGCATCCCCGTCATGCAGCAGGTGCTCGACAACCCGTTTCTGCTGCTGTTTCTCGGGATCGTGTTCCCGACCGTGCTCTACATCCTGTGGGGCGTCATGGAAATCGCGTCGGTTCCGGTCGCACGCTGACCGCTTGATGCCGGCTACTCGGGGAGTGACGTCATGAGCGCAATTCTGCCGCCCGCAGCAACCAACTGGTGGAAGGAATCCATCGGCAAGCAGGAACTGATCTTCATCGTCCTGGCACTGGTGTGGTCGCTGTTCATGTTCTTCTTCATGATCTACTGGCACATCAACGGCCGCCAGAACCTCTCGAACGAGAAGTACAAGACGACCGCTGCGATGTTCTCCGCCAAGGCGGAGCAGATGGTCAAGCAGTACCAGGTGCGCACCGAGACCGAAACGCAGATCCCGGTCGTCAAGCCGCCGGTGGGCAGCGACGTCTATCTCATCGCGCGCATGTGGAACTGGTGGCCGATCCTGGAGCTTGAGGCCGGGAAACCCTACAAGCTGCACATCAGCTCGATGGACTTGCTGCACGGCTTCTCGCTCCAGCCCGTGAACATCAACATCGAGGTCGTTCCTGGCTACGAGCATGTCATCAAGCTCACGCCGGAAAAGGCGGGAATCTATTCGCTCGTATGCAACGAGTTCTGCGGCATCGGCCACCACACGATGCTGGGCCGCATCTACGTGAAGTGAGGGGGGAGCGATGATGACGACGACCTACCGTACCTGCCCGCGCACCGGGCTCCAGTTCGACACCCAGGCCGAGAGCCTAATGCGCTTCAACGCGGTCGCCGCGGTGCTCTCCATGGTGATGGGCGGCCTCACCGCCGTGCTGGTGGCGCTCACGCGCTGGCCGGCGATCAAGCTGCTGCCGGCGGACCAGTTCTACCAGGTGCTGACCCTGCACGGCGTCAACATGCTGCTGTTCTGGATCATCTTCTTCGAGATCGCGGTGCTGTACTTCTGCTCCTCGACCCTGCTGCGCTGCCGGCTGGCGACCCCGCGCATCGCCTGGCTCGGCTTCGCCCTGATGGTGATCGGCGCGATCACGACCAACGTCGCGATCTTCCAGGGCGGCTCCACCGTCATGTTCACGGCCTACGTGCCGATGATGGCGCAACCGCACTTCTACCTCGGGCTGATCCTGTTCGCGGTGGGTGCGCTGCTCGGCTGCTTCATCTTCCTCGGCACGCTGGTGGTGGCGAAGAACGAGCGCACCTACGAGGGATCGATCCCGCTGGTGACCTTCGGCGCGCTGACTGCCTGCATCATCGCGATCTTCACCATCGCCTCGGGCGCGATCATCCTGATCCCGACCTTCCTCTGGTCGGTGGGCTACATCAAGGAGATCGACGCCCAGATGTACCGGCTGGTGTTCTGGGCGATGGGCCACAGCTCGCAGCAGATCAACGTCGCCGCGCACGTCTCGGTCTGGTACGCGGTCGCGGCGATCGCCTTCGGCGCCAAGCCGCTGTCCGAGAAGGTGTCGCGTTCGGCGTTCCTGCTCTACATCCTGTTCCTGCAGCTCGCCTCCGCCCACCACCTGCTCGCCGACCCGGGCGTGAGCTCCGAGTGGAAGGTGCTGAACACCTCGTACTTCATGTACTTCGCTGTCCTCGCCTCGATGATTCACGGCTTCACCGTGCCGGGCGCGATCGAGGCGGCCCAGCGCGAGAAGGGTTACACCCACGGCCTGTTCGAGTGGCTGCGCAAGGCGCCCTGGGGCAACCCGGTGTTCTCCGGCACCTTCATCTCGCTGGTGGGCTTCGGCTTCCTCGGCGGCATCTCCGGCGTGGTGCTTGGCGCCGAGCAGCTCAACCTGCTCATGCACAATACCTACTATGTGCCGGGCCACTTCCACGCGACGGTCGTGATCGGAACCACGCTGGCGTTCATGGCGCTCACCTACTTCCTGATTCCGGCCCTGTTCAAGCGAGAGCTGATCCTGCCCGGGGTGGCGAAGTTCCAGCCCTACATCTTCGGGCTGTCGATGTACGTGATGACCCTGGTGATGATGGGTGCCGGCACGCTGGGCGTCTCCCGCAGGCACTGGGACATGGCGTTCGCCGGCGCGCCGTTCCAGTACGAGTGGCCGGGCGCCGCCTACCTGATGATGGGGATCGCGGGGCTGGCCGGCGTCGTGGCCGTCGTCGGCGGCGTACTCTGGGTGCTGCTCGTGGTCGGCTCGCTGCTGTTCGGCAAGAAGCTCGAGGAGGGCGAGTTCTCCGCCCGGCCGACCATCCTCAGGATGCCGGTCGCATCGAGTCTGTCCGCGCACGGCGGCGCCGTTTCGCACCATGTGCCCGGGACGATGGTGCTGGGGAGCGTGCTGCTGGTCGCCTTCGTCCTCTACTACTTCGTGAACTGGAAGTACCTGTCCGAAGTCTGGCCGATGGCCTGAGCGGCGGCGCCGCGGGTCGAAGGATCCGCGGCGCGTCGTCCGGGGACCGGGCACGGCGGGTGTTTTCCGAGGTACGGGAGGAATCCAATGGCGACGACGGCAGTTCGCGATCAGGCAGGCGGTGGCAAGCTGCGCGCCGTGTTGGGACTGTTCAAGCTGCGGATCGGTTTCGTCATCACCTTCACCGCGCTGGCCGGCCTCGCGGTCACCCCGGGTGCCGCACTCTCGGCGTGGCAGACGGCGGTGCTCGCCTTCGCGGTACTGGTGTCTTCGGCAGCCGCCGGGGCATTCAACCAGTATTACGAGCACGACCTCGACCGTGCGATGGCGCGCACGCGCGCGCGCGCGTTCGTGACCGGCGCGCTGCGGCACGGGCCGGCGTGGCTCGTGCTGATCCTCGCGCTGGTCGCCGTCTCGGTGGCGGCGGCGTGGGTCGCACTCAACGCCTGGACCGCCCTCTATGTCTTTCTCGGGGCGTTCTTCTACGCGGTCGTCTACACGGTCTGGTTGAAGCGGCGAAGCTGGATGAACATCGTCATCGGCGGGCTCGCAGGAAGCTGGGCCGTGCTCGCCGGATCGGCCGCGGCCGATCCGGGGCTGGGGGCGGTGCCGCTCACGCTCGCGCTGGTGCTGTTCCTGTGGACGCCGCCGCACTTCTGGTCGCTCGCGATCGCATTCCGCGAGGACTATGCGGCGGCCCGCATCCCGATGCTGCCGGTGGTGATCGGCGACAAGCGGGCGGCGGCTGCCATCCTGGGCAGCACCTGTGCGCTCGTGCTCGCGTCGCTGGCACCGGTCGGGTTCGGGATGGGCGCGATCTATCTCGCGGCCGCGGCGACCGGAGGCGGTCACTTCATCTTCCGGGCCTGGCGGTTGTGGCGGCTGCCCTGCCGGCGCACCGCCATGACCTGCTTCCATGCCTCGCTGATGCAGCTCACCCTGGTGCTGTGCGGGGCGATGCTCGACACCTGGCTGTGAACGGCGGCGCCCGCTGCCTTTGGGTTGCGCTCGCGCTTTTCTCCGGCGCGGCCTGCGCGGACGATCGCGGTGTGTCGGTTGCAGCGGCGGAGGCAACCAGGCTCGATGCAGGCGCGGCGATCGACCGCTCGCAGGGCGCGGTCGGGCGTGCGGTGGGCGATTTCACCCTGTTCGACCGCCGTGGCCGGCCGGTGCGCCTCGCGGATTACCGCGGCAAGCCGCTGCTGGTGAGCTTCGTCTATACCGGCTGCTTCGCGGCCTGTCCGACCGCGACCCGAAACCTCCATCGCGCGGTCGAGAAGGCCGCGCGCGCCCTCGGCCCCGGACGCTTCAACGTCGTGAGCATCGGCTTCAACCAGCCTTTCGATTCCCCGGAAGCGATGGCCTCGTTCGCGCGCAAGCACGGCATCGCGGCCCCGAACTGGGAGTTCCTCAGTCCGCCGGCCGCGATCGTCGGCGCCCTCACCGCCAACTTCGGCTTCAGCTACGTCGCCACTCCGGCGGGCTTCGACCATGTCACCCAGGTCGCCATCGTCGATGGCGGTGGCATCATCCGGCGCCAGGTCTATGGCGAGAAACCCGACCCGGACGAGCTGGTCGAGCCGCTCAAGCGGATGGTCCTCGGAGCGGCGCTGCCCGCGCAGGGGGGAAGCTTCCGCGAACTGCTGGACCGGGTGCGCATTCTGTGCTCGGTCTATGACGCGGCGAGCGGCGAATACCGCGTGAGCTACGCGTTCGTCATCGAGATCGCAGGCTTCGCGCTGTTCTTCTTCGCGACCCTCGCCTTCGTCTGGCGCGAACTGCGCAGGCAGCGCCCGCTCGGGCGACCGTAGCCCGGCGCCGCCGCGGCTGCACCCGCTTGATTCTTGTCAAGCGCGTTTCGGCCCGTGGCGGCTAGTATCGACCCGGGCGTGCGCGGCGCAAGGCGTCGCCATGCGTCCGCCGACATCCGATGAGCCCAAGTGAAATCGAAGGTCAACCTGCGCACCGGCGTCCGTGCCGTCTTCGAACGCGCCGAGGATCTGTTCGACGCCGGTTTCGGCGGAGCGAACAATCCGCTGCGGCATCTGGGGGCGCTCGGTTTCCTTCTGTTCTGGATCGTCGCGATCTCCGGCCTCTACCTGTACATCGTGCTCGATACCGGGATCACGCAGGTCTACGAATCGGTCCGTGCCCTGAGCAGCGATCCCAGGGCACCCGGCGGCATCCTGCGCAGCATGCACCGCTACGGCGCGGACGGCTTCATGCTCGTCATGGGACTGCATCTCGTGCGCGAGTGGGCGTTCGGGCGCAGCCACGGCTTCCGCTGGTACTCGTGGGTGAGCGGGGTCCCGCTGATCTGGCTCGCGTTCGCCTCCGGGATCGGCGGCTACTGGATCCCGTGGGACCGGCTTGCCCAGTTCTCGGCGCTCGCGACCGCCGAGTGGCTCGACTGGCTGCCGCTGTTCGGCGGCGCGATCAGCCGCAACTTCGCCAGCCCCGGCGTGCTGAACGACCGCTTCTTCACGCTGCTGGTCTTCATCCATCTCGGCGTTCCGCTGCTGCTGCTGGTCGCGCTTTGGGCCCACGTGCATCGCATCAGCCGGGTCGACCATTTTCCGCGCCGCCGCCTGGCGATCGGCACCGGGCTGACGCTCCTGCTGCTCGCGCTGATCGCCCCGGCGCGGCTCGATGCGGCTGCCGACCTCTCGATCGTGCCGGCCGAGGTCGCGCTCGACTGGTTCATCCTCTTCATCCATCCGCTTGCCTACGCCACATCGAGTGCCACCGCGTGGCTGTTCGTGGCGGCGGTGAGCGTGCTGCTCCTCGTGCTGCCCCTGCTGCCTCATCCGGCGCGCCAGCCGGTCGCGCGGGTGAGCCCCGCGAACTGCAACGGCTGCAGCCGTTGCTTCGCAGACTGTCCCTATGCGGCGGTCGTGATGGAGCCGCATCCGGACAAGCCGGGACACAAGCTCGCCAGGGTGATCCCGGAATTGTGCGCAGGCTGCGGCATCTGCGCCGGTGCCTGCCCGTCCTCGACGCCATTCCGCAGCGTGGAGGAACTCGTCACCGGAATCGACATGCCACAGCAGCCGGTGGATGCGCTGCGTCGCGAGCTGGCTGCGCGGCTCGCGCGCCTCGAAGCGGCGCCACGGGCGGTCGTGTTCGGCTGTACCGAGGCGTTCGATGTGCGGGCGCTGGAGGACGCGCGCACATGCGCGATCTCTCTCCTGTGCACCGGCATGCTGCCGCCCTCGCTGGTCGAGTACGCGTTGCGCAGCGGTGCCGACGGTGTGCTCGTCACCGGCTGCCGCGAGGGCGGCTGCGCGTTCCGGCTGGGCAACGGCTGGATCGGGGAGCGGCTGCGCGGGGAGCGCGAGCCGCACCTGCGCGCGAGTGTGCCAGCGCAGCGCCTGCGCGTGCTGTGGGCCGACGCACGGGACGGCGAACGGCTGCGTGCCGGTCTTGCGGAATTTCGCCGGGATCTCGATGCGCTCGGCGACGCGCATCGCCCGCGATCCATCGTCCGGAGGATCGTCCATCATGGTTAAGCCCTTGAGCCTCGTCGGCCAAGTGGTGCTCTACGCCGCGTTCGCGGCGTTCATCGGCTATTTCGCCTCCCACCCGAAATACCGGCATCTCGCGCCCGACCGCGCGATGGTCAAGCTGTCGATGAGCCACTTCGGCGCGAGGGAATGCCGCACGCGCTCGGCCGCGGAATTGGCCAGGCTGCCGCCGAACATGCGCGCCCCGCTCGAGTGCAAGCGCGAGCGCTCGCCGCTGCGGATCGAAGTCGAGCTCGACGGCCAGACGGTATATCGCGACAGCATACGGCCCACCGGCATCGCGCGGGACGGCGTCGCCGCGGTGTATCGGCGTTTCGAGGTCGGCGCCGGGACGCATCGGCTGGCGGTGCGGCTGAACGACGACGCAAGGGTTTCGGGCTTCACCCACATGCACGAAGGCGCGGTCGAGCTCAAGCCGGCGCAGATCCTGGTGATCGACTTCAATCCCGATCATGGCGGGCTGTTCTTCCGCTAGCGGTCAGCGCCAGGATGAGCTGTCCGGCGAAGAGCGCGAGCGCGGCCCCCGCCAGTGCGAATCCCGCCACGGAGCCGAACCAGGCAAGCACACCGGCGCCGATGAAGCAGCCGGAGCGCGCTCGCGCATGGCGGCCGAGCGCCGCGCGCAGCGCCGCATGCCATTCGGTCTGCGGGCCGGGTCGCAGCCACACCGGAAGCAACTGGCTCACCGCGCCGGTGACCAGCGGCAGCAGAAAGGCGATGAAGAAGGTCGCTGGCGCCCATGCCCCGGTACCCGCGCGCGCGGCGTGATCGAGACCGGAGAGCAGCAGCAGCGCAAAGCCGCCCAGCGCCAGCGCCAGCGCGGGTGGCGCACCGTCGCGTGCGGAGATCTCGACGCGGAAGTCCTTCATCCATGCGCGGGCGAGCCGCGCGACCGGCACCAGGAGCGCGATCACGCCGAGCGCGGCGAGCGGTTGCATCCACGCCGCGCCGACCGCGACGAGCGCGACGCCTGCACCCGCCAAGGGCAGGTCGCGCTTCAGGCGCGCGGCGGCCTGCGGGTCGGGCCGGCCGGCGGCGGTCGGCATCAGCACCTGGAGTGTGCCGATCGCGGTGAGCCCGACGAAACCGAGCGTGTTCGCGTGCAGATGGAAGATGCGCAGCGCGGCGCGCTGCGGGCCCGCGAACGGCAGCCAGAGCGCGGCGACGAGCGCCAGCGCGAGGAAGACGCACGCGGCGAGATACCAGGCCAGGCACGGGTGGGGAGCGCCGAGCGCGCGGCGCGCGCGCAGGACGATCCAGCCGAGCATTCCCGATGCCGCGAGCAGGCCGGCCGCCGCGCCGCCGATGACGCCGTATGGATGGAATGCCGGGATGCCCATGGCGGCCGCTGCGCCGGTCCCCGCGGCCGCGGCAATCCAGGGCAGCCAGGCGACTGCGCGGGCGGGACCGGTGCCGCGGGTGAGCACGGGGACGAAGTGCGTCGTCGCGCCCAGGATGAGTGGCAGGATCCCGGCGGCGAACACGAGATGCGCCGCCGCCGCCCGCAGCTCCGGATGCGTGACCCAGAGCGCGAGCGCGGCCGCGAACGCGAGCAGGGTGTTGCAGACCAATGCCGGCAGCATTGCGGGCGAACGGGCCGCGTGCCGGCCGGGAACGGAAGGACTCACGCGGCGCATTGTGCCGCAGCGCGGCCCTCGCGCGGGCGCCGCCGTGGCCGCCTTCCGGCGGGCTTGATGCAGATCATGGAAGGCCCGCGGACGGGCGTCTAAGTTCGAATACGGAAATGACGAAACTCCTGCAAAAACTCCTGCGCTGGCTGTTCATGCATGCCGAGGCGTTGTTCAACGCGGCCTTCGGCGACAAGCTCAACCCGCTCTACCACCTCGGCACGATCACCTTCTGGCAGTTCTGGCTGGTGGCGGGGAGCGGCATCTACCTGTATCTATTCGCCGACACCGGCGTGCATGACGCCTTCGAGTCCGTCGAGCGGATCACCCACGACCAGTGGTGGGCGGGCGGCATCCTGCGCAGCGTCCATCGCTATGCCTCGGATGGCCTGGTGCTCACGATGCTGATCCACCTCACGCGGCATTTTGCCTACGACCGCTACCGGGGCTTCCGCTGGTTCTCGTGGGGGACCGGAGTGATCCTGATCTGGATCGCCTACATCACCGGGATCAACGGCTTCATGCTGGTGTGGGACCGTCTCGCGCAGTTCGTGACCGTGGCCACCGCCGAGTGGTTCGACGTGCTGCCGCTGTTCCGTGGCAACCTGATCCGCAACTTCATCAGCGAGGGCGCGGTGAACAGCCGGCTCTTCACCCTGCTCGCCTTCATCCATCTCGGCGCGCCGTTCATCATGGTGGTGCTGATGTGGGTGCATGTCCAGCGGGTGCCGCGCGCGCACATCAATCCGCCGCGACCGATCGCCCTCGCGCTCACGCTGACCTTCCTCGTCCTCGCCCTGCTGCGGCCGGTGGTGAGCGTGGGCGGTGAGGCGAACCTGGACACGGTGCCGCGCGATCTCGATTTCGACTGGATCCTGCTCCCGGCCTTCGCGCTGATCTACGAGTGGGATCCGTGGAAAGTGTGGTACCTGTGCTGGGGGGTTACCCTGGCTCTGTTCGTCACGCCCTGGCTGCCGCCGAAGTTCCGGCGCGGCGCGGCGGTCGAGTTCCATATCGCGGTGCATCCCGACGAGCGCAGCGTCAAGGCGCGGCCCACCGAGACCATTCTCGACGCCGGGCTGCGCCAGGGCCTCGATCTGCCCTTCGACTGCCGCAACGGCGGCTGCGGCGCCTGCAAGTGCACGCTGCTCGCGGGGCGCGTCGATCCGGGGGCCTACCAGCCCAGTGCGCTGAGCGCCGAGGAGCGGGCGATGGGCAAGGTGCTGATGTGCTGCGCGACGCCGCTCGAGGACGTGGAGATCGAATACGTCCCGTCCGTGGCGCCGGAGCGCGTGCCGGCGCGCGAATACCGGGGCCGGGTGCTCAAGCTCGCACGGCTCGCGCCCGATGTGATGCAGGTCTTCATCGGCCTGCCCGAGGGCGAGCGGGTGCCGTTCAAGGCCGGCCAGTACCTCAACATCCTGCTCGAGGACGGCGCCCGCCGGGCGTTCTCCTTCGCCACCGCGCCGCATGCGGGCGGGCCGATCGAACTGCACATCCGGCTAGTGCCGGGCGGGCGTTTCACCGGCCACGTGTTCGAGAAGATGAAGGAGGGCGACGAGCTGCGCTTCGAGGCGCCGCTCGGGGATTTCGTCCTACGCGAGTCGTCCCGGCCGATCATCTTCGTAGCCGGCGCGACCGGCTTCGCACCGGTCAAGAGCATGGTGGAGGACGCCTTCCACCGCGGCATGCGGCGCCCGATCCATCTCTACTGGGGAGTGCGCAAGCGCCGCGACCTGTACCTCCCCGAGCTCCCCGAACGCTGGGCGCGCGAGCATGACAACTTCCATTTCGTCCCGGTGATCTCGGAGCCGGCGCCGGAAGACGAATGGAGCGGGAGGACGGGTCTGGTGCATCAAGCCATCCTGGCCGATTTCCCCACCCTCGCCGGCAACGAGATCTATGCCTGCGGTTCGGTGAAGATGGTGGAGGCCATCCTGCCGGAACTGAAGGGTCACGGGGCGGAGGAGGGGAGCTGCTTCTCCGATGCCTTCGCGATCTCGGCGCGTTCTGCCGCGCTGCAGGTTCCGGTCGAAACGCCCGCGGGCTGAACACACGCGCGGCCGGGCGGCTTCAGTGCTCCGGACGGATCACTTCCGCGGATGGCTCGGCGGCGTAGAGTTTCGCCACTTCGCCCGCGCGGCGCGAGAGCACCGCGCGCTGATTGACGTAGCCCTTGTCGGTGATCTCGTTGCCGTCGAGCGAGGGCGGCTCCGCGAGCAGCAGCGCGCGGGTCGGGCAGGTGGAGCTGCCGGTGGCCTCACGCGCCAGCTTCTCCAGCGTGGCGCGCAGATGGGCGCGGACTTCCGGGCGCGCGATCATCTCGGCAAGCGGGCTGTCGGGCGGCGCATCGGGGCACAGGCTGCGGGTGCCCGCTGGACTCGGAAACACCAGCAACCCGATCTCCTCGCGGTCGTGGCCGGTGACCACGCAGTCCTGGATGAGTGGGGCACCGGCGCCGATCACCCTCATCCGGAGCGCCCCGACATAGACCCAGGTGCCGGAGGTGAGCTTGAAGTTCTCCGCAATGCGGCCGTCGAATTCCAGCCCCTTGATCGGCTGATCGGGATCGGCGAAGCGGCCCGCATCCCCGATGCGGTAGAAACCTTCCTCGTCGAAGGCCGCGCGGGTGAGGTCGTCGCGCTTGAAGTAGCCGGGCGTCACGTTGGGCCCGCGCACCCGCAGTTCCATCTTGCCCGCGTCCGGCACCATGCGGATCTCGGTGCCGGGGGCGGGCAGGCCGATGACGCCGGCCCGCTCGATGGTGAAATGCACCGAGGTGGCGAGCGGCGCCGTCTCGGTCGATCCCCACGCCGAGACCATCACCACGCGGCTCCCGCGCGCCTTCACCGCGACCTCCTCGAGCCTTTCCCAGAGGTTCTGGGGGAGCGCCGCGGCGGCATAGAAGATGAGATCGAGATCGCGGAAGAAGTTCGTGCGAAGCGGCTCGTCGCGCTCCAGGTGCGGCAGGATCATGTCATAACCGCGCGGGACGTTGAAGTACAGCGTCGGCGAGACCTCGCGCAGGTTGGCGATGGTCCTTTCCACCAGGCCGGGAGCGGGCTTGCCGTCGTCGATGTAGAGGCTTCCGCCGTTGCGCAGGATCATGTTGAAGTTGTGATTGGCGCCGAAGGTGTGGCTCCAGGGCAGCCAGTCGACGATGACCGGCGGCTTCGCGGTGAGGAAGGGCCAAAGCTGGGCGATCGCTTGCTGGTTGGAGCACAGCATGCGCTGCGTGTTGATCACCCCCTTCGGCTGGCCGGTGGAACCCGAAGTGAAGAGGATCTTCGCGACGCTGTCCGGTCCGATCGCGGCCCAGGCTTCCTCCGCCCGCGGCCCCGGCTTTGCAGCCAGCAGCTCCGCGAATGGCGTCACGGGCAGGTCTTCCGGAAGATTGGACGACGCCACGATCTCGGCACCGTGGCGATCCACCGCGCGCAGCGCGGGGGCGTAGCGGGTGCCGTCCTGCGCGAAGATCAGGCCGGGCCGCAGCAGGTCCAGGATGTAGCGCAGGCGGGCGTGGTCGCGCGACATCAGCGAGTAGGCCGCCGACACCGGTGCCACGGGAACGCCGGCGTGCATCGCCCCGAGCGCGATCAGGGCGTGATCGACGCCGTTGTCCGAGAGCACCGCGAGCGGGCGATCCGCCGACAGGCCGCGCTCCAGCAGGGCCTGCGCGATCGCGCGCGCAGCCGCAGCCGCTTCGCCATAGGTTACCTTGCGCCAGCCGCCTCCCGCCGAACGCTCGGCGAGGAAGACCCGCTTGGGCGTCTCGCCGCCCCAGCGCTCCAGCCATTCGCCCACGCAGCGGCCGTAGGGCTCCAGTTGTATCTTCGAACGCAGCAGGAGGCTGCCATCCGCGCGCGTGGTGACCTCCAGCGACGGCGCGGCAAAGTCGAGCGGGGCGTAGGGCGGTTTGGGCATGGGTCACGGTCTCCGGAGGAGGCCGGCAGCGGCCGGCCGAAGCTGCTCGCGAGTCATGGTAGCACCGAAGCCGACGCCTGACAGCGAGGCCGCTAGCCCTGACCGGTGCGCCGGATGCGATCGAGGAGTGCGCTGGTCGAACGCTCGTGCGCGAACGGAATCGAGTGGACGGTACCGCCGCGCGCGATCACCTCACGCGAACCGACGATGCGCTCCACGGCCCAGTCTCCGCCCTTGACCAGTACGTCGGGCCGCACCCTGCGGATGAGGGCGAGCGGCGTGTCCTCGTCGAACCAGGTGACGAGCGATACGCTCTCGAGGGCCGCCAGCACGGCCATGCGGTCTTCGAGGGCATTGATCGGACGCTCGGTTCCCTTGCCCAGCCGTTTCACCGACGAATCGGTGTTCACCCCGATTACGAGCGACGCGCCCAGGCGGCGCGCCTGATCGAGGTAGGTCACGTGGCCGCGGTGCAGAAGGTCGAAGCAGCCGTTGGTGAACACCAGCGGCCGCGCGAGCTGCGCGATGCGGACCGCGAGATCGCCCGGCGCGCAGATCTTCGCCTCGAACGTCGGCGGCGGGCAGGCACTCATGCGCGGCGTCCGACTTCCCGCATGGAGCTTCGCGCAGGCCGGAACCTGGAGCCTGGAACCTGGAACCGCAGTTACTTCTTCTGCGCCGGCCGGCTGTCGAGCCGTTGCGCCGCGTCGTCCCCGATATATTCGAACACCTTGACCACCTTGCGCACGTCGCCGGTGGTGCGCGCGATCTCGGCTGCCGCCTCCGCCTCCTTGCGCGTGACGATGCCGAGCAGGAAGACCACGCGGTCCTCGGTCACGACTTTGACGTGATTGGCCGGGAAGCGGTTCGCATCGACGAAGCGCGCCTTGACCTTGGAGGTAATGAAGCTGTCATTGCTGCGCGAACTGTAGGCAGTCGGCGGCGCGACCTGAAGCTCGTTGATGACCGCGCGGACGTTGTCCTGTCCGGCTGCGATCTTGCCGATCTCCGCCTTCGCCGCAGCATCGGGCGCCTCGCCGGTGAGCAGGACATTGCGGTTGTAGCTGGTGACGTTGATGTGGACCCGGTCGCCATAGCGGTCGTTGATGCGGCCCAGCAGACGCAGCTCGATCCCCTCGTCCATCAGGTAGACCTCGGGCGCGCGTCGGTCGGCGATCATCAGCGCGCCGGTTCCCACGCCGGTGGCCACCACGGGGAAGCAGGCCTGCAGAGCCGAGGCCGCGGCCAGGATCATTGCGCAGGAAAGCAAACGCCGAAGCGTCGTCGTCATCATCATTCCACTCCCAACAAGAGACAATCGATACCGTCGCACAGGCAGTGCAGGACGAGGACATGCACTTCCTGCACCCGCGCGGTGCGGCTCGCCGGAACGCACACCGCGACATCGCCATCGAGAAGCGCCGCGGCCATCGCTCCGCCACCGGCGCCGATCAGGGCGACGACGTTCATTCCGCAATCGTGCGCGGCGCGGACCGCCGCGATCACGTTGCGCGAATTTCCGCTGGTGGAGATCGCGAGCAGGATGTCGCCGGAGCGGCCGAGCGCCGTCACCTGTTTCGAGAACACCTGCTCGAAGGCGTAATCGTTGGCGATGGAGGTCAGCGTCGAGCTGTCCGTGGTGAGTGCGACCGCGGCCAGTCCGGGCCGCTCCACCTCGAAACGGTTGAGCAGCTCGGCGGCGAAATGCTGCGCGTCGGCCGCCGAGCCGCCGTTGCCGCAGGCAAGGATCTTGCCACCGGCGCGCAGGCTCCCGGCCATCACGCCGGCCGCCTGCGCGATCGGCGCAGCGAGCGCTTGCGCGGCGGCGAGCTTGGTGCGGGCGCTGTCCTGAAACTGATCGATGACGCGGGCGGCGAGGTCCATGCGAAGCCGGAGCATGCTTTACGCATCCATGGTAGCACAGGGACGCGTCACGTCCGCATGACGGCCGCGCCGTTCAGGGCGCGACGAGCCAGACATCCACGCGCAGCCTGCGCCATGGGTTGCGGTGCGCGACGAGCCGACTGATCCGCCCTTCGACCAGCGCGCCCCGGTCCATTTCCGTGGCGACGGCCGCGTTTTCGGCGCGCGGCAGATAGCCCAGCTTGCGGCCGCGCCATTCCACGCGCACCGCGCGCGGGTCGTGCGCGTTGTCGGGTTCGCGCACCAGCACGAGCCGGTCGCCCGCCTTCATCTCGTTCCACAGCGTGGCCCCGGCGTAGTATTGGAACCCGGCAAGCGGAGAGCTTTGCACGAGCAGCCGGACCGATTCGGCGGGCGCGGGGCCCGGCGTGAAGATCGCAGCCACGGCGAGGAACACGCCGGCGGCCTCAGTGCGCATCGAAGGCATCCGGGATCCAGCGGATCGCGGCGGGTTCCAGCGCGCTCAGCAGCACGGCATCGAATCGGCACCGCTGTTCCGGGCGGCCGAGCAGGTAGTGTTCCGCAGCCAGAACGATGCGCCTGCGCTTGGCCGCAGTGATGCTTTGATCGGCGCCGCCGAAGCGCTCGCTCGATCGCAGCCTCACCTCGACGAAGACGAGGGTACCGCCGTGGGAACAGATGAGGTCGATTTCGCCGCCGCGGCAGCGATAATTGCGCCGGAGGACGGTGAGGCCGCGGCGCTCGAGGAAGCGGGCTGCGAGATCCTCGGCAGCCGCGCCCGCGCCGCCGCCGGGCGCAGCGGTACGATGCGGTGAGGAGGGACGAGGGCGCATGGACGAACGCGGTTCCGCGGCATTATATGTGGTGGCCACCCCGCTCGGTCATCTCGGTGACATCACGCTGCGCGCGCTGGAAGTGCTGCGGGTGGTGGACGTGATCGCCGCCGAGGATACCCGCCACACGGGCGTGCTGCTGCGCCATTACGGCATCGGCAAGCCGCTCATCGCCGTGCATGAACACAACGAGCGCGAGGCGGCACGGCGGCTGATCGAGCGGCTCGCGGCCGGACAGAGCGTCGCGCTGGTTTGCGATGCCGGCACCCCGGGGGTGTCGGACCCCGGGGCACGCGCGGTGGCGGGCGTGCGCGCGGCGGGCTACCGGGTCGTGCCCGTTCCCGGGCCGAACGCGGCAATCGCGGCACTCTCGGCCTCCGGCCTGGAGGAGCCGCATTTCCTGTTCTACGGCTTCCTTCCCGCGCGGCGCTCGCAGCGGCTCGCGGAACTTCGCCGGCTCGAAGCGCTGCCCTGTGCGCTGGTGTTCCACGAGACGCCGCACCGCATCGGCGAGGCGATCGAGGATCTCGCGACGGTCCTGGGCGAATCCCGGCATCTGGTGATCGCACGCGAGATCACCAAGCGCTTCGAGTCGATCGAGGCGATGCCGCTCGGGCACGCGGCGCAGTGGCTGTCGGGGGATGCGAACCGCAGCCGCGGCGAGTTCGTGCTGCTGGTCTCGGGCGCGCCGGCGAAGGCGGTGCAGGAAGGCGATTTCGATCATGTCCTGGAGGTGCTGCTCGCGCACCTGCCGCTCAGCCAGGCGGTGGCCGCAGCGGTCGAGATCACGCGCGCGCCGCGCAAGTCGGTCTATGCACGGGCACTGGAAATGAAGGCCGGCGGCGGGTGAACCGCGATGATAGACTCAGCCGCTCCTGCCCCTGCCGCCGCGATGCCGGAAACGCTCACCTTCGCCCGCCCCGACGACTGGCACGTGCACCTGCGCGATGGCGCGTTGCTCGCCGCCGTGCTGCCGCACACCGCGCGCCGGTTCGCGCGCGCGATCGTCATGCCCAACCTGAAGCCGCCGATCGTCACCACCGGCGAGGCTGCGGCCTACCGCGCGCGCATCCTCGCGCTCCTGCCGCCGGGGCTCAAGTTCGAACCGCTCATGACGTTGTATCTCACCGACAACACGCCTGCCGCCGAGATCGACCGGGCGCGAGCGAGCGGCTTCGTTCATGCGATCAAGTACTACCCGGCCGGGGCGACCACGAACTCGGATCGCGGCGTCACCGCGATCGAGCGATGCACGGCAGTGCTCGAGCGCATGCAGGCGGTGGGGATGCCGCTGCTCCTGCACGGAGAGGTGACCGATGCCGACGTGGATATCTTCGATCGCGAGCGCGTGTTCCTGGATCGCATCCTGGCGCCGCTCGCACGCCGCTTCCCTGCGCTTCGCATCGTGCTCGAACATGTCACCACGGAGGAGGCGGTGCAATTCGTGAGCGAGGCCGGCCCGCAGGTGGCCGCGACCCTCACTGCGCACCACCTGCTGATGAACCGGAACGCCATGCTCGCCGGCGGGATCCGCCCGCACAACTACTGCCTGCCGGTGCTCAAGCGCGAGACTCATCGCCGGGCGCTGCTGAGGGCGGCGACCTCGGGCAACCCGAAGTTCTTCATTGGCACCGATTCTGCGCCCCATCCGCGGGCCTCGAAGGAGGCCGCATGCGGTTGCGCCGGCTGCTTCACGGCGCCTGCCGCCATCGAGCTCGTCGCCGAGGCGTTCGAGGCCGCCGGCGCCCTCGACCGGCTGGAGGGTTTCGCATCCCTCTTCGGCGCCGACTTCCACGGCCTGCCGCGCAACGCCGGAACGCTCACGATCGAGCGCCGCGACTGGCGCGTGCCCGATTGCATCGGATCCGGCGAGGATGCGCTGGTGCCGTATCGCGCCGGCGAGCGCCTGCGCTGGAGGCTCGTCGGCGCATGATCCAGGCAAGCGCAAGCGCCGCGCTCGGCGCCGTCGCGGCTGCGCTGCTCGCCGGCTGTGCCGGAGAGACGGCGTCGGTGGCGATCGACGGGAGCGCTCGCGCGCTGACCGTGAGCGTGCGACGGAACCTTCCGTGGGAGCGCGAATACGAAGTCGAGGCGGTGATGAGTGCGCTGCCCGCCTGCCAGCGCCGCAGCCGGCTCGAGCCCGTGCCTGGCGGCGAGTTCAGGCTCGAACTCCATCGCGCGCCTGACGGCGTCTATCCGGAGCCGATCCTGATCCTGCGCCAGGCCGCTCGCTACTATGCCATCGGCCTGGAAGGCTGCGAGATCCAGCGCTTCGCGAAGGCTCCCGCGCAGCTCGGACGCCCCTTGGGCGCCTTCGAGTTCGGGACCGGCCGCGGCCGCTTCGTCCCGGCACCCGCCGCGCCTGCGCCCGCCGGACGCTGAGGCGGGCGCGCGGGGGCATCGCCCGCGCGCTACAGCGGCTTGCAGACGGAATAGACCTTGGAGGCGTCGTCCAGATAGGCGGTCGTCACGGCTGCGGTGAGATCGGTGCCGGCGACCGCACGCACCGACCCCTTGTCGGGCAGCCCGTCGTCGAACTGGCTGTCGATGGCGGAGGCGACCTTCGCCGGCAGATTGGTCGCGCAGACGGCAAAGCCGACCACCGTGCCGGGGCTCGCGAACGGATCCTTCCAGACCACGATCTTTCCGCCCACGGCGTTCAGGGGCTCGTCCGCGTTCGATGCATCCCCGCCGATCAGCCCGGACAGCCGCAGGTGCTGCCAGAAGAGCGTGTTCTCCTTCGGAAGCGGCGACAGGGAGAAGCTCCCGCACGGCGCGGCCGCCGCACTCGCCGGATCGACCGCGCCGTTGCCGTCGCCCGCATAGGTCTGGTTGTTCCAGCGCGAGCACGCGCCCTTGTCGTCGCCCGGAATCGCGCGGTACCGGTCCTGGTAAGAATAGACCGCAGCGGAGATCCCGTTCATGTCGTTCACGACGTTCTTGATGCGCGCCTGCACGATCAGCTCCTGGCCCTTGAGGATTCCTCCCAGCAGCAGGCCGATGATGACCAGCACGATCGCGATTTCCACCAGCGTGAATCCGCTCTGACGCTTCATGTCCGCATGCCTCCGTGTTTTCTTCGATTCCACCGCAAGCAATTTCGGTGCCAGCCGCCGGCGGGGCTGTCCGGGCGTCGAAACGCCGGCCGGGCTGTCCCGATTCCGACGCATTCGTCAGAGGGTGGACACTCGCCGGCCGCGCGTGCCCTCGCGGCGGCGTCGTCCCGCCGCGCTCGCGGCGAGCGCTGCCAGGCCTGCCATCCAAAGCGCATAGGCATGCGGTTCGGGGATCGCCGCGATCTGCAGGTCGTCGATGGTGAAGTAGAAGTCCGGCGAGCCGGAGGGCGGCGCGATCGCCGCGATCTCGGCCCGCACGACCGGACGGGCCGGGTTCGCGATGCCGAGGAATTCGAGGGTGCCGGGGCTGTCCGCGTGCGCGACCTCCGCACCGTCCGCGTCGAACAGGGTGAGCCGGGTCACGTCGGATCCGCCCGAGTTCCAGTACCCGACCCCTTTGAGGGTCAGATTCGATCGCGCCGGAAGGATGACGATCGCGCCCTTGCCCGGCGCCGCGAGGTCGTCGTCATTGACGAGCACCATCGGGCAGGAGCGGCACAGGCCCCCGGCTTCCGTCGCCTGGCTTCTGACCGTCGGGAAACTGGTATCGGAACTCGTCAGCTTGCCGAAAGCGATGCCCAGCGAATCGAGCGCGGTGAGGGAAGTGCCAGAGGCGTAGGTCTCGAAGGTCTCGATCCCGAAGCCGCTCCCCACCGCCGCGCGCCAGTCGTCCTCGTTCGTGAAGACCTGCGTGGCCGCCGCCGATCCGGCGCCCGCCGAGAGCATCAGTGCCGCGACAGCGCCCGCACCCCACCTGTTCATGGCTCGCCTCCGTTCCCGGCTGCCGCGTCCGCGCTCTCTCGGGCGATCGCGGCAAACCGCTCGTCGCGCATTAAGCAAGAATCATATCGAAATTGCAACCTTCTCCGGTCGGCCTCGACGCGCCGGAGGTGCGAACCGGCACCTTCCCGATGCCAATCGCATGGCCGGACGTGCCGTACGCGCGCACGGGCCGGCGCGGCGGAAGATAGAATCCCGCTCGGGAGGGATGAGGATGCCGCAGGAAGCCCGGTTCGCCAACCCGCCGGACGGTCGGGCGCGCGCCCGGCTCGCCCGGCTCTCGGCCATGGCGGTGCGCCACCGCCGCTGGGTGCTGGTGGCGATGCTCGCGCTCCTCCATGCCGTCGTGGTGCAGGGAGCCGCAAGCACGGTGGGGCGGGTGCTGCTGATCGGGCATCTCGGTCTGTTCCTGCTCTGGCAGCCGCTGATCCACGCCGAGACCCGGCTCGGCTGGACGGGGCTGGCGGCACTCGTCGCCGGCTGCGCTGCCGTGGCGGTCTGGGCGGCGGCGCCCGTGCTCCTCGCCTGGATCATCCTGCTCGCCGGGATCCTGGGCGGGCGGGTGTTCTTCTCCGACCACCTGCCGACACGGCTTTTCTACCTGCTCGCGCTCGGGGACCTCGTCACCGAACTGCTGGTGCTGGTCACTCCGGAAATTCTGCCGCAGCCGGTCGATCTGGGCGCCTTGCGGCCGGTCGCACACTACGCGCTGCCAACGCTGCTGGTGGCGATGATCCTTCTTCCGCGCGGGGAGGAAACGGGGGAGCGTTTCGATCTCATCGACCTGATGTACTCCGCGTTCGTGGTCCTGCTGCTGGCGGTGCTGGTGCTGGGCAGTCTCGCGCTCATGCTGCTCGCCGGGCACGGGTATTTCGAGTCGCTGCTGCTGGCGCTCGCCACGGTCGCGGCGGTGCTGCTCGTGCTCGGCTGGGTCTGGAATCCGAGGCTGAACTTCGCCGGGCTGGGCCTGCTTTTCTCGCGCCACGTGCTGAGTGCCGGCGTGCCGTTCGAGGACTGGCTCGAGGGCCTGACCGAGGCTGCGCGGCGCGAGCCGGATGCGCAGCGCTTCGCGTCCGCGGCACTCGCACAGTTCATGGCGCTGCCGGGAATCCGCGGCGGGCGCTGGTCGGCGCCCGGCGCCAGCGGCGAGTTCGGAGCGAGAGACGGATTGCGGCAGGTTTTCCGCCACGGCGACATCGAGCTCGAACTGGCGAGCCGCCGGGCCCTGTCGCCGGCATTCGTGTGGCATGTCGACCTGATGGTGCAGATCCTGAACGAGTTCCATCTGGCCAAGCGATGGGGCGGCCAGCTCGAGCAGATGGCTTACCTGCGCGCGGTCTATGAGACTGGCGCACGGCTGACCCACGACATCAAGAACCTGCTGCAATCGCTCAATGCGCTGTGCTTCGCCGCCGCGCGCGAGGATGCGACCGCAACGCCAGAATTCAGGCAATTGCTCGCGCACCAGTTGCCCGAGATCAGCCGGCGGCTGCAGGAGACGCTCGCCCGATTGCAGCGGCCCGAGCCCGACCTCGTCGCGAAGCAGGATCTGGGCGAATGGTGGGCCGGCTTTCGCGAGCGCTACGCGGGTCAGGGCGTCGCCTTCGTCGCGGCGCTCCCTCTGCCCGCCAGCCGCATCCCTGGTGACCTGTTCTCGGGCGTAGCCGACAACCTGATCCGCAACGCGCTGGACAAACGCCACGCAGGCGGTCCGGCAGCGGTGAGCGTCACCCTCGAACACGCCGGAGGCATTGCCCTGAGCGTTGCCGATTCGGGCGAGCCGCTGCCGGCCGCTCTTGCCCGCACCTTGTTCGAGGGCGCCGTGCCTTCGGCAACCGGCCTGGGGATCGGTTTGTACCAATCCTCGCGCCGCGCGCGCTCGCTCGGCTGGGAGCTCACGCTCGCCGAAAACCGCCCCGGCCGCGTCTGCTTCCGCCTCGCCCCGAACCCGGATCTCGGAAGACCGGAGAAGGAAGCAGCCGCAACCTGAAGCTTCATTGGGCGGCCGCCTGCGTTTTCTTGCCGATCATCCGATACACGGTGGTGTCCCCCTTGCCCTTGAGGTAGAGCGTCTGCGGCTCGTGGAACTGGAAGCGCTCACGCAGGCGCCGGTAGGTGGTGGTGTCGACCTGGATCATTCCGGGCACGCCTTCCGAGGTGATGCGGCTCGCGATATTGACGGTGTCGCCCCACAGGTCGTAGATGAACTTCTTCTTGCCGACCACGCCCGCCACCACCGGGCCGGTGCCGATGCCGATGCGGATCTCGAGCCCGGCGGAATTCACCACGCGGTCGCGGCGCAGCAGCTCGCGCATCGCCAGCGCCATCTCGGCGATCGATGCGCAGTAGTCGGGATTGCGCCGATCGAGCCCGCCCGCCACCATGTAGGCGTCGCCGATGGTCTTGATCTTGTCCAGTCCGAAGCGTTCGGCAAGATCGTCGAACGAGGAGAACACGCGGTTGAGCATCGAGAACACCTGGTTGGGCGACATCCCTTCCGCAACGTGGGTGAAATCGACGATATCCACGAACATCACCGTGACATCGGCGAAGCCGTCGGCGATCGCCTCCTCGTTTCGCTTGAGCCGCTCCGCGATCGGTCCGGGCAGGATATTGAGCAGCAGCCGTTCAGCGCGCTCCTGCTCCGCGCGCAGCAGCGCGTGCGCCTCGGTGAGCCTCGCGCGGGCGGTTTCCTTCTCGCGGGTCGAGAAGCGCAGCAGCAGATAGACGATGGTCGACACCGCGGTGAAATTCAGGGCGAAGAACACCATGCTCGTGCGCAGCGGAATCGCGACCGCCGCACGCGAGGCCGTATCGGCGAGCGACCAGTCGAAGAAACCGCTCAGGGCGATCAGGGCCACATAGGCCGCGAACCAGGGTGCGGACTCGCGTACCCCCAGGAACAGGATGGCCCCGACCGGTGCCAGCAGCCCCCACAGGAGGATGCCGCTCGCGCTCAGGAAGTTGCCGAGGCTCCATTGCGCGATGAACGGGAAGAACAGGAAGAGCGCGAGCTGCGAGAGGCGGAACAGGCGGAAGTTGCCGGTGTGCGCGTACAGCAGCAGGTTGGCCGTGAGCGTCGCGCCGAAGGCGAGCGGCAGGCTCGCCGACAGGCGCAGGCCGAGGCTCCAGTAGATCGCCAGCCAGAGCGTGGAAGCGAGCGTGACGAGCCCGGTGGCGAACACCAGCAGCGTCTTGTTCAGGCGCTCGTCTTCGCTGTCGTGCTCCGTGATGCCCGCGGTTCGGAGACGATGGAAGAAACTGGAATCGGAATCCGTCACCGGTGGCTCCAGCACAGGCCGGGGGGGCGGGGCAGGCCGGCGCGGGTCCGGCGGGCGATGCCGAGTCTCGCAGGAGGCGCGGCGGCGGTCAACATGACTGTCGCGTAACTCACGGAAGCTGGCCGGCCGAGATCATGCGGCTGAACAGCGTGAATCGCGACAGCCAGGTGATCTCGTCGTCGAACCTGCCGCGGCTCGCCTCGTCCGCGGCGCGCGGATGAAAAACGAACACCCGGTCATCGTTGGCGTTGGCAACTTCGTCCGGGTCGGAGGGGGAGGTTGCCCCGTTCCTGCCGAACGACACGAGCACCGCCACGGCGTCGTTGGTGAGCACCTTGGTCGCTTGCGTTCCCTCGTCCTGCGCGCATTTGTTCGGGGCGCCGGCTGGGAACAGCAGGGTGGCATCGGCGCACACGCGCAGATCCGGCGCGAGCGACGCCATCCCCAGAGTGCGCATGCCGCCCTGCGTCGTGTACGCATTGGGGCTACCCTGTCGCGCCACCGCATAGCCGATGCGGTTGCCCCATGCATCCAGCGCGTAGCCGCCCGCATCGAGCGTCACGATGCCGAGGGTCTTGCCCGGCACGAAACCGGCATACGCGACTGCACAGTCGCCGCCGCCGGCCGGGTCCTCCGCGCCGTTGCTCGCGGCCGTGGCCGGGCAGGGCAGCCGCCCGTTGGCCGCGGCGTAGCCCAGCAGCGCCTCGCGGATCTCGTCGAGCCTGTGGCGCGTCTCCTCGATGTTGCGGCTTTCGATCTGGGCGGAGAGCGGCATCAGCAGCCCCCCGAGCAGCACGCTCACCACCAGCAGCACGATGGCGAGTTCCGCGAGCGAAAACCCGCCCGAGCGGCCGGGCGGGAGCCGTCTATTCGAACGCGACGACGTCATTGAAATTCGGTCCGGGCATGCCGCGTTCGAGGATTCCGTCGGTGAACGTCGCGTTCTCCGATTCCAGATAGTTGGACGGGTTGCTCTTCTCCGCAGTCGATGTACGGCTCTGGCCAGGCAGCGATTCGGAGGCGACGATTACCGCGACCCGGGCGGTGGTCGTGGCATTGCGGATCACCAGGGTGCCGGGACAGCCTGGGCAGGGCGGAGCGTCGGGCGCGAACTCGGGGGCGATCGCGAAGAAGACCAGCTCGCGCCATGCGTTTCTCGTCCACCAGGACGAGGCGTCCCCGACCGGGCAACCCGGCGGCCAGGTGCTCGCCGGTTCGGCCAGCGAAGCCGCGGTGTTCGCCAGATCCTCGGGCAGCCTGCCGTAGCGGTTGCCCGCAATGTCGGCGTAGTCTCCGGCGGCCGACGCGCCCACTCCCGCGGCCCAGGGGTAGCGCCCGGCGTGGGCCATGGCGAACTCGTGCAGGCACTTCAGCGCTTCCGCGGCCGCGCGAGAGACTACCGCGCGCATCAGTTCGGTTCGCCGCAGCGGCAGCGCGCGGTCGTTGAACGTCCCTGCGGGCGGCCCGGAGGCGTAGGCATCGTTTCCGTCGGCGTTGCTGCCATCGAGGTAATCGGCGACATTGTTTCGCGGCCTTCCGGCCTGCGCGGCGAGCGCCGGACCGGGCGCGAACACGATCGCCGCGATCTCGCCCGCGCCGTCGAGCGTCAGCGAGCTGTGGGTGTCACTGTTGATCGGCTGCGCGGCCGGGTTGTCGCGGAAAGCGGGCGAGAGGACATACCAGAGCCGCTCGCCGGATCCGTCGCGCAGATCCGGCAGCCCCAGCGTCTTCCACGGCAGGCGACCGATGTAGGAAGCCGTGCAGTTGCCGCCCACCGTGTTCGCGATGCCGTCATCATCCGTATCGGGGCAGGGGAGGCTGCCCGGCCGGTTGTCGTCGCTCACGGCCCGCCCGATCAGGGCCTCGCGCGCGAGCGCAAGCGAGGCCGCGGTGCTGCGGTCGCGGCCGAGCTGTGGCTGTGCCGCGTTGAGTCGCGAGGTGAGTGCATAGGCACCGGCGGCGACGAACAGCACCAGCAGAACGAGTAGCACCGCCCCGCGCTGTCGGATGCCGGGGCCGCCTCGCAACGCATGCCGCGCCGGCTTCATTTCGCCCCTGGGGCTGGCGAGACCTCGATCCGCCCGCCCCCGATGCCGCTGCGCCTGACTCCGGTGGCGAGATCGACGGTTTCCCCGACCTTCGCCCGCACCTGCCGGCCGGCCTGCGACCGGAGATCCATGCTCGCGGGAGCGTCGCGCTGCACACGCGCGGCGGGGGCGCCGCCCTGGGCGTCGACCGGCTTGCCGTTCAGCCATACGACGGCGCGACCCCCGCCGCGCACCACCACGCCCGAAACGCTGACGGATTCGCTCCCGGCGGCCTGCTCTCGCGATTTCGGCGCATGCCGCTGCTGCTCGAGCTGCGCGCGCTCCTGCGGGGTGAAGAACAGCCGCCCCAAGGGCTCGGCGGCGAGCGCTCGGGCGAAAAGCAGCACCCCGAGTGCAGCGCATCCGGCGGCCAACCGCGCGAGGCGCCGCGGGCGGTCGGACCGGGCAGCGCTCACGATCGTTTCTCCCGCAGCGTGATCCAGTCGATCATGCACAGCGCTTTCAGCCCGCCGCCCTCGCCGGCCGCCGCCAGCCGCTCGATCGAGCACTGGCGCGGACGCACGAAGGCACCCGGAGAGCGGTGCAGATCGTCGAGCAGACCGAGCAGCTCGCCTTCGTGCAGCGGCACCATCTCCAGGCGCATGCTGCTCGCGAGGAACTCGAAGTTGCCGCTGGTGCCGGGAGCGATCGCCGGGTCGAGCGGCCGGCGCGGCGCCATCTCGAAGCGCACCGGCGCGAGCCCGCGGGAGACCTCGATCGCCTTGACCCGCTCGCTCCACGCGAGCCGGCGTTCCTCGCCGATCACGCCGGCCGCCGCGAGCGCGCGGAAGCGCTCGATGGCTCGGTGCAGTTCGTCCTGCCCGGAGCGCACGCGCACCAGCTTCGATCGCATGTCCTCGCGCGCGGTCAGTGCGCGGTGCGCGAGGTCCTCTTCGGCCTGATGCCAGCGGCCGGTGAGCATCACCAGGGAGGCGCCGGCCACGATCAGGCTGATCGAGGCCACGACGGCTGCCCGCAGCCGCAGCAAGTCTTCGCGCGAGAGTCTCATCGCCGGCTCTCCCCGCCCGACTCGGGCGGGACGGTGCCGTTCACCGGGCGGCTCACCCGCAGCACGAAGCGGGCGGGCGCCGCCGCGGTGTCCTCGGTGCCGCCACGCAGCGCGCGCCCGGGGTCGAGGTCGAACGGCTGTTTGAGGATGCGAACCACGATCTCCGGGCGCACCGCGATCGCGGCCGCGAATCCCTCGATCGACTCGATCACGCGGCGCTGCTCTCCGGGTGGCAGTCGCGGGAGCACGGCCGACACCAGCGCGACCGCGTACATCCCCTCGGCCGCGCCCTGCGACTGGGCAGGACGGAGCGCCTCACCGGCCTCGCCGGGATGCTGCGTGAGCTGCCAGTCGAGGCGTTCCAGCTCGACTTCGCGCCAGGCTTCCAGGGCGCGGCTGATGTCCCGCAGCATCGGCTCGATTGGCTCCGAGCGGCGCTCGATCGCCTCGTGGCGTCCGACGACCTGGCGAACGATCTCCGGCGGCGCCGGCATCGGCGGCAGGCCGTTCATGATTTCGTCATAGCGCCGGGCATCCTCGTCCGCGGCAGCCGCGAGCGCGTTCGTCTGGGCGCGCACCGACCGGGCTTCGTACAGATGTCTTGCCGACGAAAGCAGGCAACCGGCGAACACCACCGCCGCGGCCGCGAGGATCGCGAAGCGCAGCCGTCCGATCGCGTACAGATGCCGCTCGGGCTGGCCCGCGAACTGGGCCTTCGGAGGCTTCCTCGCGATCAGATGCAGCAGCAGCCTGTCTGCGGAGGAGCCCTCGCCGGCCGGCTTCATTCCGCAGGCGGCCTCGGCCGTACCGAGGTCGGCGAACTCGAAGGCGATCTCGTTCGTGCTCCGGCAGGCTTGCGCCAGCGCCGCGTGCTCCGGCGGTCCGCACAGCACCAGCGTCGGCAGCCGGGTGTCACGCGGCAGGATGCGCTGGCTCACCAGGTATTGGTAGAGCTTGGCGGGCTCCTGGGCGCAGATCCGCGCACGCTCTTCCATCGACACCTCGGTCGCTGCAGAAAGGCGGCTGAAGCGCAGGATGCCGCCGGCGAAGTAGGTCTGCCGCACGCCCGCCGCGCCGCTCGTGACGAGCAGCAGGTGCTCGCGGTGCGCCGGTGCGATTCGCTCGACCAAACTCTGGCAGGCCTGTGGTGCGGAGTGGATTCCGGCGAGCTGGATCTCGGCGCTGCGCATCAGCGCGAGCCAGGGGGCGAAGACCTGGGGACGCGTGAGCGCAGCCAGCAGCACCCGCTCGTCGCGCCGCCCGCTCGGCTCCCGGCCGTGGGAGATCGCGCAGGCGTACGGGGTGCCGAGGAAATGCTGATTGAGCTTGCGCGAGAGCAGGGCCTTGCGATCGGCGCCGGTCACATAAGGAATGGACTCGAAGCCGAAACCCTCGTCCTGGATGTCGGCCAGCATCCGGTACAGGCTCCGGGGGTGATCGAGCAGGTAGGCGAGAAAGGCCTCATGGCCGCCGGCGTCGTTGCGGAACCGGTCTTCCTCGATCGGCTGCGCGCCCGACCAGCGGTAGGCGGTGAGCCGAAAGGCGTCGAGATGGAGCAGGCGCAATCCGCTCATGGCCGATCAGAACTTGAGCCGGGCGATGATGTCATAGATCGGCCCCAGCACGGCGAGCATCACCCACAGCAGCAGCATTCCCAGCACGAGGGTGAGCGCGGGCTCGACCACCGCCTGCAGCTTCTCAATCGCCTCGCGCACGTCGCGGTTGTAGAAGTAGCTGACGTTGGCGAGCGCGGTGTCGAGCGCCGCGGTGCTCTGGCCCACGCGCAGCATGCGCAGCACCAGCGGCGGAAACAGGCCGGTCGCTTCGAACGCCGCGGTGACGTTCTGGCCCTCCGACATCAGCTCGCCGGCGCGCAGCAGGCCGGTGCGGATCACGCTGTTGCCGGCAACCTCGGAGGTCGCGCGCACTGCGTCGATCAGCGGTATCCCGGACGAATACATCATGGCGAGCACGCCGGCCACCCGCGCCAGCACGATCTTGCGCAGGATTGCGCCCGCGACCGGAACCGCGAGCTTGAGCGCATCGAACCGGTAGCGTGCGGACGGGCGGCTGCGCACCAGCACGCGCAGCGCGAGCAGCGCCGCCACGGGGACGCCGGCGAGCGCCCACCAGTAGCCCACGAACAGCCTGGAGACGGCGATCAGCAGCACGGTCTGCGCGGGCAGCCGGTTGCCGGTCATCTGGAAGAAGCTTGCCATCTGCGGCACCAGGTAGATCATCATGAAGCCGGTGACCACCAGCACGATGGTGGCGACGATGGCCGGATAGATCACCAGTTTGCGGGTGTGGGAGGCGAGCTCGTCCTCCCACTTGAGCGACTCCGAAAGGTTGTGCAGCACTTCCGGCAATCGTCCGGTGTCCTCGCCCGCGCGAACCAGGCTGACGAAGACGCGGCCGAAGGCCTCCGGGTGCGCGGCCATGGCCTGCGAGAGCGTGCGGCCGCCCTCGATGCTCTCGATCAGGCCGGCCACGATGGCCCGGAAGCGCGGGTCGGTGATCGAATCGCGCAGGTCGCCGAGCCCTTCGAGGATCGGCACGCCGGCACGCAGGAGCTGCTCGAGATGGAAGCAGAAATTGATCCGCTCGCGCCGCGAGACGTCGCCCGCGGGGCTCCACTGCCTCCCGGAGCGGGGCGAACCGTTGATGAAATCGAGATCCATGCGCCGCAGGCGCATTTCGAGGTCGACGAGGTTGATCGCCTCGATCTGGCCGGACACGACCCGGCCGCGCGGATTCATTGCCCGGTAGCGATATGCGGCCACGGCTGCTCCGACCCGGTGTGCGCGGGCCGCTACGCCATGCGGCCGGTGAGATCGACGACGCGCGCGAGTTCGTCGAGGGAAGTGGTGCCGTCGAGCACCCGGCGCAGCCCGTCGTCGGCAAGCGGGCGGAAGCCCTTGCGCAGGGCCGCGGCTCCCAGCTCGCGCAGGGTGGCGCGGCGCGCGACGAGCTCGTCGAGCTCGTCGTCCATGCGCAGGATTTCCATCAGCGCCTGGCGCCCCCGGTAGCCCTGATACTCGCAGGCCTCGCAGCCCACCGCGCGGTAGAGGACGGGCGCGGGCGCTCCGGCGCCGGCGCCGAGCAGCCGCATCTCGTGCGGCTCCGCGCGGTAGGGCTGGCGGCAGTGCACGCACAGCTTGCGCACCAGCCGCTGCGCGATCACGCCGATGATGTTGCCGGCCATGATGTCGGCGAGGATTCCGATGTCGGCGAGCCGGGGCAGGGCACCGAGCGCGGAGTTGGTATGCAGCGTCGAATAGACCTGGTGTCCGGTCATCGCCGCCCGGAACGCCATCTCGGCGGTCTCGGCGTCGCGGATCTCGCCGACCAGGATGACGTCGGGATCCTGGCGCATCATCGAGCGCACGCCGTTCGCGAAATCGAGCTTGAGCGCGTCCGCGATCGAGGTCTGGCGGATCATGCCGAGCGGGTACTCGACCGGATCCTCCAGGGTCATCACGTTGATCGCCTCGGAGTTGATCTGGTTCAGGATCGAGTACAGCGTGGTGGTCTTGCCGCTGCCGGTCGGGCCGGTCGCGAGGATCAGCCCTTCCGGACGCGCGATCATCAGCCGCAGGCGGTCGAGCTGGTCCTCGTCGAGCCCCAGCCGCTCGAGCGGCATCAGGCCCTTCTGGCGGTCGAGGACGCGCAGCACGATGTTCTCGCCGTGCACCGTCGGCTGCGAGGAAACGCGGAAGTCGATCGGACGTCCGCTGACGTTGAGCGAGATGCGTCCGTCCTGCGGGGCGCGGGTCTCGGCGATGTTCATTCCGCTGATCACCTTGATGCGCACCGCCATCGCCGGCCAGTAGGACTTGTGCAGTGCGCGGATCTGGCGAAGGATGCCGTCGATCCGGTAGCGGATGCGCAGGAAGCTGGCCTCCGGCTCGAAGTGCAGGTCGGAGGCCTCGCGCTTGACGGCATCGGTGATGAGCGCGTTGATCAGGCGCACGACCGGCTGGCTGTATTCGTCGGTCGAGGCGGCGATCGAGCGGTAGTCGATCTCGCCGGTCTCGATCTCGTTGAGGATGCCGTCGATCGACAGTTCGTGTCCGTAGTACTGGTCGACCGCGCGCAGGATCTCCGACTCGCCTGCGATCACGGTCTCGATCCCGACCGCATCCGGCAGCAGCGCGCGGATCTTGTCGACCCCGACGATGTCATTGACATCGGCGGTGGCCAGCGTGAGCCGGTTCGCCTCCGCGTCCCAGTCGAGCGGCAGGATGCGGTGCCGCTTGGCCAGCTCGCGCGGCACCATCCGCAGCGCCTGCGCGTCGATCACCGCATTCGACAGATCGACGCTGCGCTTGCCGAGCGCCTTGCCGAGCGCATCGCGCAGCGTCGCCTCGGACAAGAAGCCCAGCGAGACCAGGAGCTTGCCCAGCGCCTGGCTGTTCTTCATCTGCTCGAGCAGCGCGATGCGCAACTGGTCCTCGGAGATCACGCCCTGGGCGAGCAGGATCTGGCCGAGCTGGCGGTGCTTGTCCGTTGGCCTGTTCATCGGCGGGTCCCGGCCGCGATCAGGGTTCGAGCTCGCGCAACCTGGCTTCGACCCGGCTGCGGTCGAACCCGGCCGGAGCCGCGGCGGCAGCTTCGAGCGCGCCGCGATAGTAGCGGATCGCGGCCGGAATCTGGCGCAGATGATCCAGGCTGACCGCGAGGTTGTAGCGGTAGTCGGGATTGGACGGCTCGGCGGCATGGGCGTTGAAGTAAGACTGCTGGGCCTCGTGCCAGCGATTCTGCGCCGCATACAGGTTGCCGAGGGCGAGGTGCGCGGCCGGCTCGTGCGGCGCGGCCGCGATCAGCGTCTTCAGCCGGCTCTCCGAGCGCACCGGGTCGGCCTCGCCGCGCAGCCCGATGAGCGCCGCGGCCGCGGCCGCGTCCCTGGGGTCGGCCTCGAGTGCGCGCAGGTAGTAGTCCTGCGCGGCTTGGGCGTCGTCGCGCCGCAGCGCGAGCGCGGCGAGCCCGCGCAGCGCATCCGTATTTTTCGGTTCGCCATCGAGCACGCGCTCGTAGGCGGCGCCTGCGCCATCGAGGTCGCCCGCGTCGTGAAGCAGATGCGCCCGCGCGAGATCGGGGTGAACACGCGGCTCGCTGCGGGTCAGCCGGATCGCGATCCGGGCCGCAGGCGCCGGGCGTTCCGCCGCGCGGGCGGGTGGGGATGGCGCAACGGCGGGCG
>MNXU01000052.1 GCA_001872285.1 Betaproteobacteria bacterium CG2_30_68_42 | reverse complement strand
AGCGGTAGGTCTGGCTGCCCATGCCGTGGGTGAAGCTCGAAAGACGCCCGAGCGCATCATATCCGAAGGACTGATCCCAGGCGGGCTCACCGGGGTGGTGATAGCCGGTGATGCGCGAGGCGGCATCGAAGCTCAGGGTGCGGGTGAGGGGACCGAGCGGGTAGCTCGCAAGCCGCCCGTCGGTGTCGAAACTTCTCGCATAGGCCGTGCCGTTGCCCCAGGTCCAGGCTTTCGGCACTCCGACCGGGCTGTACTGGATGGCATCGAGAAGCACCTGGCCCTGCACCGTGATGCGGCTGATGCGCTGCTGGGTGTAGCCGTAGGCGATCACCTTGCCCGATCCGGTGGTGAGCTGCGAGAGCCGCCCGGCGGCATCATAGGCGTAGGTGAGGGACTTGTCGGCGTAGGGGGATGCGGGGAAGAGCTGCCGTTTCTGGGTGATTCGGCCCTGGGTATCCCAGGCATAGGTCGTAGTGACGCCCGGCTCGGTGATCCGGGTGAGGCGCCCCAGAGCATGGGCGCCGCTGTCGTAGGTGAACTGCTCGATGCGCCCGTCGCTGTAGGCGATCTGGATCACCCGGTTGAGCGCGTCGTAGGTCCAGGCGCCGCGCTGCCCGCGGGCATCGGTGCGGGTCTTGAGGTTGCCGGCGGAATCGTAGGTGTAGACGGTGGTGCCGCGGTCGGGACTCACCTCGCGAACCAGATTCCCGAAGCCGTCGTAGGTGTAGGTAGTGACCAGGCCGCGCGGGTCCGTCACTTGCTTCACCCGGTCCTGAATATCGTAGGCGAGCCGCGTGACGCCGTTCATCGGGTCGGTAATACCCACGAGGCGGTTGAGGGAATCGTAGGCACCGGCGCTGGTGTGGCCGAGGGGATCGGTGCTACCGGTACGGTTACCGTTGCCATCGTAGGCGTAAGTGCTCGCCTGCCCCTGGGCGCCAAGGTCTTGCACCAGGCGCCCGAGCGCGTCGAATACCCGGCTGCGCGTCTGGGCGAGGGCGCCGGTGGGATCAAGAACCTGTTCCTGGATGCGGTTGCCGAGCGAGTCGAGGGTGTAGACGACGCGGTTACCCAGACCATCCTGCACCTGAATGAGCCGGTGCGCCGCGTCGTAGCCGTAGCCGAGCGTTTCTCCAGTCGGGCGCACGACCAGGGTGAGGTTGCCTGCGGCATCGTAGGCGTAAGTCGTGGTTTCGGTTCCGGTCGTGCGCGAGACCAGCCGCCCGCGCGGATCCCAGACGAGCGTGGTCGTCAGGCCATTGGGGTCGGTGAGGGAAAGCGGCCGGCCGTGGTCGTCGTAGGCAGTGATGGTGATGACGTGGCCCAGGGCGTTGGTGACGGAGTGCAGGTCGCCTGCACGGTGTCCGGAGGCGGTGTCCGCGTAGTAGGCGAAGGTGGTGGTGTCGGCAACGTCCGTGCGTGGGCCGTCGATGGATTCGAGGAGGTTGAGGGCGTTGTAGGTGTAGCGGGTAATGCGCGACGCGCCGGTGGCGAGGTCGGTGACCGTCGTCGAGATGAGCTTGTCCTTGTCGCCGGGGGAGACGGAACCGTCGCCATAGGCATAGCTCGTCCGCGTGAGGGCGATCCAGCCGCCAAGGCCCGCGTCGGGCTTGAACAGCGTGACCCTGACCGGCAGGCGCAGGCGCGGATGCCAGACGGTTTCGGTTCTGCGCGATTCGGCCCTAAGCGCGCCGTTCGCGGCCAGCCCCTCGCTCACGCTGAGCGGCAGATTGCGGGTGGGATCGTACGTGTACTCGGTGCGATTGCCGTTGAAGTCGATCTTGATGATGGGGTTGCCGTGCGCGTCGTAGGTGGTGCTGCTGGCGGTGCCGCCGCAGCCCGGACAGGGCTGGCTCACGCCGGTGTTCTTCGCAACACCAAGAATGGTTGCGAAGCCGTAGGTGCGTGCGGTTCCGAGCGCATCGGTCACGGTGCGGCTGCCGTCTGCGTTGTAGATGACGCTCACCCTGTCCGCGCCACCGGCGTGCTCGGCGGACGGCGCCCGGCCCTCAGCGTCATAGGTGAAGTTCGCGTACTGTTGCCCGTTCTCGTCGATGATGCCGGTGAGCGCATGGGGCAAGCGCGCGTCGTCGTACAGATAAGTGCGTTTCGCGACGACGCCAGCGGCGCCCGGGTAGGTGACCGCCTTCAGGTTCGAGTGGCCGTCGAATTCGTAGGTGTAGAGGTTGCCTGCCGGATCCCTCACCCGGGAAATCCGGCCGTCGCTGTCGAATGTAAAGGTCAGAGTGCGGCCGAACGGGTCGGCGACCGTGGCCAGCCTGCCGGTCACCGGGTCATAGGCGAGGCTCTGCATGAAGCCCTCGCGGCTGCGGATCGACACGAGGCGGCCCTGCGTGTCGTAGAGCTCGATCGCGCCCTCGGCCGTGGTCAGGCGCCAACCGAGAAAAGCCCCGCCGGCATCCGTGCGCCGCTCGATCCGATCCGCGGTGTCTGCGTCCGGGATCCAACCCTGGCCCGAAGGCGAGAAGTAAATCGCGCGCCCGTCGTGCCGATGCGCGGTCACGGAAGTTGCACCCGTTCCGAAGAACTGGATGCGCCGGTCGTAGTACGACGTCCAGCCGATCCCCCAGTGGCGGACGCTGTTCACCGACCTGCTGTTGTAGTAGCGGGTGATCGTCAGCGGAAACGGCCCCGCGCCGGCATAGTCGATCTCCTGTTGGAACTTGTTGCCGGTGCCGATGTTGATGGGATTGCCCTTGCAGGCCTCGCCTTGCGGCCAGCCGTTGTTCTTTGCCTCGATCGGCGAGCCGTCGGGCACACAGGAATCGCCGTCCGTGACGTAACCTCTCTCGCAGACTCGCAGAATCTCGTAGGTGAAGAGGTTACCGCTACACGTGGAGATTTCGCTCCAGCCGGTTTCCGAAATGGAGGCATCCGTGACCGGGTGGGTACACACAACGTCTCCGCCGTCACAAGGGGTGGCCACGGCGTTCGTGTAGGCTACCGCCTCGCTGCCGACCGCCAGGGCGCTGTTGCCGCGGATCGGGTAGTCGCACATGCCGGTGCCCAGGACCTGGGCGAAGTAGACAGGCTCGATGCCGGCGGCCCGGGTAGTGAGCAGCAGCGGAAGGATCGCCACCAAGAGTATGGATCGCCCGCCCGACCGTTGGCGAGCGGCGCGCAGGTGAGGCGCGAATCCGGGGATGCGGTTCCGGGAGGCGGCGAGCTTGGCACACGGCCGGGCACCGTGCCGATGCGTCGATTGCATGAAGAAACCCTCCCTTGTAAAAGGTTAGGCTAGTTCGGGGGGGGGTCAAGTCTGGCGCCACGGCATGCGCGGGGCGTTGCGCCGTTCGCGGTCGAAGCTCGGGAGTGCGGCGCGCATGGGAGTGCGGCGCGCATTGCGCCGCGGCTGCGCGCTGCGTATAATCCGACGCCCTTTCAACCTCGCTCCACCGGAAGCCGATGCCGGGGGGCGTATCCACGAGGAGAATGCATGCGGCATTACGAGATCGTCTTCATCGTCCACCCGGACCAGAGCGAACAGGTCCCGGCGATGATCGAGCGCTACCGGGGGCTGGTGGGCGCCCGCAGCGGCGTCATCCACCGGCTCGAGGACTGGGGCAGGCGGCAACTTGCCTATCCGATCGAGAAGATGCACAAGGCCCACTACGTGCTCATGAACATCGAGTGCGATCTGGAAACCCTGGGCGAACTGGAACACGCCTTCAAGTTCAACGACGCCGTGCTGCGCCACCTGATTACCAAGACGCGCAAGGCGGTGACCACGCCCTCGCCGATGATGAAGGAGGAGAAGGCGAAGTCGCTGACTCCCGGCGCGGCACCGGCGGCAGCGGAAGCCGCAGCCGCGGCCGAGCCGAAGGCCGAGGCGGCCCCCGCCGCGGCCGAGCCGGCGCCGGCATCCTGAGTCGGGTGGGCGAGCCGCGCAACGAGCTTCACCTCGATGCGAACCTGGGCAGCCGCGAGTCGCTCAGGTTCACGCCGGCCGGAGTGCCGGCGCTCGGATTCACGCTCAGCCACGCCTCCCGCCAGACCGAAGCGGGAGTGCCGCGGCAGGTGGAATGCGAGCTCCAGGCCGTGGCGCTCGGCCAGGCTGCGAGGCTCGCGAACGCGGCGCCGCTCGGTGCGGCGGTCAGGGTGAGCGGATTTCTCGCCGCCCGCAGTGCGCGCAGCCGCCAGCCGGTGCTGCACGTCACGAACATCGAATTTCTGGAAGGAGAGGACCATGGCATTCAGACCGAAATCGAAAACGAAGGACAAGCGCGGTGACCGCGGTTCGCGCGGCCTGTACAAGCGCCGCAAGTACTGCCGCTTCTCTGCGGAAAAGATCGCCGAGATCGACTACAAGGATGTCGAGCTGCTGAAGGACTTCATCAGCGAGAACGCCCGGATCATGCCTGCGCGCATCACCGGGACGCGCACGCATTTCCAGCGCCAGCTCTCGACCGCGATCAAGCGCGCGCGCTTCCTGGCGCTGATGCCTTTCACCGATCTGCATTGAGGAAGCCGCGATGCCCGTCCAAGTCATACTGATGGAGAAGGTGGCGCACCTCGGCAACCTCGGCGACGTCGTCAAGGTCAAGCCGGGATACGCCCGGAATTTCCTGATCCCGCACGGCAAGGCCAGGCGCGTGACGCCGGAGAGCCTGGCCGAATTCGAGCTCAGGCGGGCCGAACTCGAACGCGCCCAGGCCGATGCGCTCGCGGCCGCCCAGGCGCTCGCGGCGAGCCTCGAGGGCACAGCCGTGAGCATTGCCCGCAAGGCCGGACCCGACGGCCGCCTGTTCGGTTCGGTGACCAACTCCGACATCGCCGAGGCGCTTCAGGCCAAGGGGTTCAAGGTGGAGAAGAACGAAGTCAGACTGCCGCAAGGTCCGCTCAAGGAACTCATGGAGGTGCCGGTCCAGATCGCGGTGCATGCCGACGTGCTGGCGACGGTCACGGTCTCGGTCGTCGCCGAAGCCTGAATTGCGCGCGACCGGGCCGGCCGGGTCGGGCGGCTCGGGTTCCGGGTTTCGCGTTCACGGCCATGCGTGCGACTGGCGATTGCCGCGCTGGTGCTCGCCGGCGGGGCGGTGACCGGGATCGCCCCGAGGGCGCTGCGCGCCCGGAAATGATCGGCGACACAGCCGCCAGGCGGCGGTAGAATGAATCGGCGCGCGAAGCCGTAGGCGCGCTCACCGAAGCGGCCGGGCGCGGCCGCTTCCCCGAGACATCGATGGCAAACTTCCAAGGCAGGATTTCACCCGGCGCCGAACCCGCAGCGCTGAAGCTGCCGCCGCATTCGGTCGAGGCGGAGCAGTCGCTGCTCGGCGGTCTGCTGCTCGACAACAACGCGTGGGACCGTATCGGGGATCTCGTCTCCGAGGTCGACTTCTACCGCGACGACCATCGCCGCATCTTCCGTTACATCGCGCAACTCGTCGCGCAGGGCAAGCCGGCCGACGTCGTCACCGTGTTCGAATCGGCCGAGAAGAACGGCGAAGCGGAGGCGCTGGGCGGACTGGCCTACCTCGGCGAGATCGCCAACAACACGCCCTCGGCGGCCAACATCCGCGGCTACGCCCAGATCGTGCGCGAGCGCTCGGTGCTGCGCCGGCTGCTCGCCGCCGGCGACGAGATCGCGGCGGCCGCGCTCAACCCGCAGGGGCGCGACGTCAAGCAACTGCTCGACGAGGCCGAAGCGAAGATCTTCGAGATCGCCGAGGCCGGTGCACGCAGCCGGCAGGGCTTCGAATCGATTCAGCCGGTGCTCGGGCGCGTGGTGGATCGCATCACCGAGCTCTACGACAGCAACAACCCCTCGGACGTGACCGGCCTGCCGACCGGCTTCGTCGACCTCGACCAGAAGACCTCCGGCCTGCACCCTGGCGACACCGTGGTGGTGGCCGGCCGGCCGAGCATGGGCAAGACCGCGTTCGCGCTCAACATCGCCGAGCACGTGGCCATCCACATCGGCCTTCCGGTGGCGATCTTCAGCATGGAAATGCCCGCCGAGCAGCTCGCGCTGCGCTTCCTGTCCTCTTACGGCCGGCTCGACCAGCACCGCGTGCGCACGGGCAAGCTCAACGAGGACGAATGGGATCGGCTCACCCATGCCCTGGGGCCCCTGCACGAGGCGCCGATCTACATCGACGACAGCGGCGGGCTGACCGCGGTCGATCTGCGCGCCCGCGCCCGGCGCCTCTACCGCCAGTGCGGCAAGCTCGGGCTCGTCGTCATCGACTACCTGCAGCTCATGTCGGCAGTGCGCCAGGGCGAGAACCGGGCTACTGAGATTTCCGAGATCTCGCGTTCGATCAAGGCGCTGGCGAAGGAGCTCGCGGTCCCCGTGATCGCCATCTCGCAGCTTTCGCGCAAGCCCGAGGAGCGCAACGACAAGCGCCCGCTGATGTCCGACCTGCGCGAGTCCGGCGCGATCGAGCAGGATGCCGACCTGATCCTGATGATGTACCGCGACGAGTACTACAACCAGGACTCCAAGGACAAGGGCATCGCGGAGGTGAACATCGGCAAGCAGCGCAACGGCCCGACCGGAACCATCCGGCTCACCTTCCTTGGCGAATACACGCGCTTCGAGAACTACGCCTCCGGCGGGACGGCCTACGGGAGATGAGTGCGGCCCGGAAAGGCGCGGCTCACAGCGCCTGCGCCGCGTAGTCGGCGAGCCGCGAGCGCTCCCCTCGGGTGAGCGTGACGTGGCCGCTGTGCGCCCAGCCCTTCATGCGGTCGACGACGTAGCTCATGCCCGAGCTGCCTTCGGTGAGGTAGGGGGTGTCGATCTGGGCGATGTTGCCCAGGCACACCACCTTGGTGCCGGGCCCGGCGCGGGTGATCAGGGTCTTCATCTGCTTGGGCGTGAGGTTCTGCGCCTCGTCGATGACCAGGTACTTGCCCAGGAAGGTGCGCCCGCGCATGAAGTTGAGCGACTTGACGCGAATGCGCGAGCGCACCAGGTCGCGGGTCGCGGCGCGCCCCCACTCGCCGGATTCCTCGTCGCCCCGGTTGAGCACCTCGAGGTTGTCCTCCAGGGCGCCCATCCACGGCGTCATCTTCTCCTCCTCGGTGCCGGGCAGGAAGCCGATGTCCTCCCCGACCGGCACGGTTACCCGGGTGATGATGATCTCGGCATAGCGCTTGTCGTCCAGGGTCTGCGCCAGCCCGGCGGCGAGCGTGAGCAGGGTCTTGCCGCTGCCGGCCTGCCCGAGCAGGGTGACGAAGTCGATCTCCGGATCCATGAGCAGGTTGAGCGCGAAGTTCTGCTCGCGGTTGCGCGCGCAGATTCCCCACACCGCGTGGCGCGCGCTGCGGTAATCGGTCAGGGTCTCGATGACGCAGGACTCCCGGTCGCGGATGCGGACGACGGCCTCGAACGGCGGATCGGTCTCGAGATGGACGAACTGGTTGACCAGCAGGCGGCCGCACAGCGGCCCGTGCAGGCGATAGCGCGTGCGGCCGTCGCGCTTCCAGGATTCCATGCCCTTGCCATGAGTCTCCCAGAAATCCGGCGGCAGCGCACAGGTGCCCGAATACAACAGGTCGGTGTCCTCGAGCACCTTGTCGTTGTAGTAGTCCTGCGTCTCCAGGCCGAGTGCGCGCGCCTTGATGCGCATGTTGATGTCCTTGGACACCAGGATCACTTCCCGTCCGGCGTGGCGGCTGCGCAGGTGGCTCACCAGCGTCAGGATCCGGTTGTCCGGGCGCTGGGGGGCAATCCCCGGCGCAGCCGCGTCCGCGTTGTCTCCGGTCTGCAGGAACAGCCGTCCGGAGGCGCCTCCGCCCGAGGCCTGCGCCAGCCCGATGCCGCGGCCGATCGCGGCGGTGGGCGTGCCCGAGATCACCGCGTCGATCAGTCGCGAGGCCTGGCGGGCGTTGCGGGCGAGTTCCGACATGCCCTTCTTGTTGTTGTCCAGCTCTTCCAGCACCATCATCGGCACGAACACGTCGTGCTCTGCGAAGCGGAACAGGCTGGCCGGATCGTGCAGCAGCACGTTGGTGTCCAGCACGAAGAGCTTGCCGGTCGCGCCCCGGGCGCTTCCGCGCTCCCCGCCCTTCCGGCGCGCGGGGCCGGAAGGCGCTGCGGCGTCCGTCCCGTTCATAGGGTCTTGACGAAGGCGAGCACTTCCGCGGCGTGATCGGGCACCTTCACGCCGCGCCAGGCGCGCCGCACGATGCCGCCTGCATCGATCGCGAAAGTGCTGCGCTCGATGCCGCGCACCTTCTTTCCGTACAGGTTCTTCAGCTTGATGACGCCGAACTGGGCGCAGGCGGTCTCATCGGCGTCCGAGAGAAGCTCGAAGGGCAGTCCGAGCTTGGCCTTGAACTTGTCGTGCGAAGCCAGGCTGTCGCGCGAGATGCCGAAGATCGCGCATCCGAGCCGGGCAAATTCGCCGTGCAGGTCGCGGAACTGCTGCGCCTCGGTAGTGCAGCCGGGTGTCGCGTCCTTGGGATAGAAATAGAGCACGAACGGCGTCCCGCGCGCGGCCTGCGGCGAGAAGCTCGCGCCGCCGGTGGCGGGCAGCGTGAAATCGGGTACGGGCTTGCCTTCCATGGGTTCTCCTGTGTGGGATTCGCGCTATTCGCCGGCGAGGAACTCCGGCCCCTGCATCATCAGCGTGCCGGCGCGCCCCGGGATCTCGCCGCGGACGAGCTCGTGCCTGGGCAGCGCGGCGGAGCCCAGGGACTCGAACAACCCGTCCAGGCCGAGCACGGCATAGCCCTGTGCGCGCCAGCCTTCGAGCAGGCGCTCGAATACGCGGGCGAGCTTCATGCCTTCGAGCTCAGCGTGCAGCGTATAGACATGCCCGGCGGGCGGCGCCTCGCGCGTGAGTGCGAGCACCCGCTCGTGGACGTTTTCGGTCGTGATGCCCGCGCGTCCGATCAGCTCGTCGAGCGTGGGCAGGGTGGTGGGCAGTTGCGCGCAGCCGACGATCTCGGCATCGATCACCGGGACGAAGGGCCGGGTGCCGCGCGCGTCCGAGCAGTAGCTGAAGCCGAGACGCTGGGTGAGCCGGACCGCGTGCCGGTTCATCTGCCAGCCGGCCGCCCCGTGCACATGCGCGGGTTCTCCCATCACCTGTTCGAAACGCTCCATCGCGCGCCGCATCTCGCGCGCCGTCCAGTCCGTGCCCGCATGCTCGACCCCGTCCTGCCAGCGCACGTGATCGAAGCAGTGGATGCCGGCCTCGAAACCCGCATCGCGCACGGCGCGCAGCGTGTCGGCACAGCGCCGGCCGATGTCGGGTCCGGGCACTACGGTGCCGTAGAGCAGGGTGCGCAGGCCGTAGTGCTCCAGCACCGAGGTGCGGGAGACCTTGCGCAGGAAACCGGGGCGCAGCGCCCGCCGGATCGCGCGCCCGGTGTGGTCGGGTCCGAGCGAGAACAGGAAGGTGGCCTTCGCGCCATGACGTTGCAGGATTTCGACGAGCCGCGGCACGCCCTCGCGCGTGCCGCGAAAGGTATCGACATCGATCTTCAGCGCGAGCTTCAAGGGTGGCGCGCGAGGCCGGTCATTCGATCAGCCCGCGCGCCTCGGCGACGTGCCCGCGGTAGGCGTCGAAGATGTGGCGCAGCGCGCTTTCCATGCCCACCCGCGGCGACCAGCCCAGGTCGGCGCAGGTGTTTTCGATCCGGGGAACGCGGTTCTGCACGTCCTGATAGCCGCTGCCGTAGTACTCGCCCGCGGTGGTCTCCACGATCTTCACCTTCTGCGCGGATTCGCGGTATTCCGGATAGCTCTTCGCCATCGCGAGCATCATCTGCGCCAGCTCGCGCACCGAGTGGTTGTTGCGCGGATTGCCGATGTTGTAGATCTTTCCCTCGGCGATGCCGCTGCGGTTCTCGATGATCTTCATGAGCGCGTCGATGCCATCGTCGATGTAGGTGAAGGCGCGCTTCTGATGTCCGCCGTCGACCAGCCGGATCGGCTCGCCGCGCACGATGTGGCCGAGGAACTGGGTGATCACCCGCGAGCTGCCTTCCCTGGGTGCGTTGATCGAATCCAGCCCCGCGCCGATCCAGTTGAACGGCCGGAACAGCGTGTAGGAGAGCCCCTCCTGCTGCCCGTAGGCGGCGATCACGCGGTCCATCAACTGCTTGGAGCAGGCGTAGATCCAGCGCGGCTTGTTGATCGGTCCATAGACCAGGGGCGAGTGCTCGGGGTCGAATTCGGCATCCGCGCACATGCCATAGACTTCGGAGGTCGAGGGAAACAGCACGCGCTTGCCGTATTTCACCGCCGCGCGGACGATCGGAAGGTTGGCCTCGAAGTCGAGCTCGAACACCCGCAGCGGCTCGCGCACGTAGGTCGCCGGCGTGGCGATCGCCACCAGCGGCAGCACCGTGTCGCACTTCTTGACGTGATAGGCAATCCACTCGCGGTTGATGGTGATGTCGCCTTCGAAGAAGTGGAAGCGCGGCTGCCCGAGCAAGTCGCGGACGCGCTCGGTCTGCATGTCCATGCCATACACCTCCCAGTCGGTGGTGGCGAGGATGCGCTGGGAGAGGTGGTGGCCGATGAAACCGTTGACGCCGAGGATCAGGATCTTCTTCATTTCGTCGCAGCCGATGGTTGGGAAGGGAGAGGAAGCGGGTCGCCGCCGAGCCGTTCCAGGCATTGCTCCGGGCTCGACGGCTCGCCGCGCCATTCGACCGCGGCCAGGCGCAGCAGACGGCCGTCGCCGCACTGGGCGAACAGGCGCGAACCGTCGAGAAAGAGCGTCGGGCCGGGATGGGGCCCGCACTCGCCGCCGGGACACAACGTGCGCAGCACCCGCAGCCTGCCGCCGCGAAGGTCGCAGAACGCGCCCGGATAGGGTGGAGCCACCGCGCGCACCAGGTCGTGGATCTCGCGCGCCGGACGGCCCCAGTCGATGCGTCCGTCCTCGGGCCTGCGCCCGCCATAGTAGCTCCCGCGCGAGAGGTCCTGCTCGATGCCCTGCGCACTGCCATCGATGAGTCGCGGCAGCACCGCGTCCAGCGCGAGTTCGGCCGCAACGGTCACCTTGCGGAAGACCTCGAGCGCGGTGTCGTCGGGCAGGATGGGCACCGCCTGCTGCGCGTAGATTGCGCCGGCATCGGGCTTTTCGACCATGCGGTGGAGCGTCGCCCCGGTTCGCCGCTCGCCCTCGAGGATCGCCCAGTTCACCGGGGCCCGGCCGCGGTAGGCCGGCAGCAACGAGCCGTGCAGGTTGTAGGCTCCGCGTTCGGGGATGGAGAGCAGGCATGCACCCAGCATCCGGCGGTAGTAGAAGGAGAACAGGAAGTCGGGTGCGAGGGACCGGATGCGCTCGACGAGCGCGTTCGGATCTTCGGGCGTCACGACCGGGAGATCGTGCAGCGCCGCCAGCTCCGCCACGCTCCCGAACCAGACGGTCTCGCGCGGATCGTCCCGGTGGGTCACCACCAGGGGCACGCGGACGCCGTGGGCGAGCAGCACCGACAGGCAGCGGTAGCCCACGTCGTGGTAGGCGAAGACGACCGCGGAGGTCATGCGCCGTGCCCGGAGCGGGGCGTCTCCACGGTGCCGGTTTCGGGCGCGGCCTCGAGGACCGCCTCCACCAGATAGCGCGGGCGGCGGCGCACCTGCTGGAAGATGCGGCCGACATACTCCCCGAGCAGCCCCACCGCGAACAGCAGGATTCCGAGCAGGAAGAAGGCGATCCCGAACAGAGTGAACACGCCCTCGGCCTCGGGGCCGACGACGAGCCGGCGGATCGCGAGATAGATCACGAACAGGGCGGAGGCGGCCGAGAGCGCGATGCCGCCCATGGACACGAGCTGCAGCGGCGCGAGCGAGAAGCCGGTCATCAGGTCGAAGTTCAGCCGGATCAGCGAGTAGAGCGAGTACTTCGATTCGCCTCCCGCGCGCGCCTCGTGCGCGACCTCGATCTCTGCCGGCCGCCGCGCGAAGGTGTAGGCGAGCGCGGGGATGAAGGTCGCGACCTCGTTGCAACTGTTGATCGCCGCGACGATGTCCCTGCCGTAGGCGCGCAGCATGCAGCCCTGGTCGCCGATGACGATGCGGGTGGTGCGCTCGCGCAGGCGGTTGAGCAGGCGCGAGGCATGGCGCCGGAAGAAGCTGTCGCGCCTCCTGCGGCGGATGCTGCCGACGTAGTCGTGGCCCTCGTCGAACTTCGCGAGCAGGGCGGCGATCTCCTCCGGCGGATTCTGGAGATCGGCGTCGAGCGTGACCACGACCTCGCCGCGGGCGCGCTCGAAGGCGGCCAGGATGGCCATGTGCTGACCTGCGTTCGTGCGCAACAGGATCACCCGCGTGACCTCCGGGCGGCGCTCGAACTGGGCGCGCAGCAGCGCCGCCGAGCGGTCGCGGCTGCCGTCGTTCACGAAGATCACCTCGTAGGAGCGCCCGAGCGCATCGAGCGCCGGATACAGGCGCGCGAACAACGCCGGCAGCACCGCCTCCTCGTCATAGACCGGGATGACGACCGAGACGCGCGGGTCGGTCATCCGCGCGTGCTCCGCAGCACTTCCCCCAGCGCCGCGCAGACCCGGTCGAGGTCGGCCTCTTCCATCGCCGGGAACAGCGGCAGGCTGACGATGGAGCGCCCGATCGCCTCGGCGTGGGGGAAGTCGCCCTCGCGGAAGCCCATCGCGCGATAGGCGGAAAACAGGTGCAGCGCCGGGTAGTGCACGCCCACGCCGATGTCATGCACGCGCATGCGGCGGATGAATTCGCCGCGCGAGATGTTCATGGCATCGACGGGAAGGAGGATCTGGAACATGTGCCAGTTCGAGTTCTCGAAGTCGGCGGGCGGCATCGCGCACCCGAGTCCCGGATCGATCCGCTCGAAATAGCGCCGCGCGAGCCGGCGGCGCCGCGCGGTGAAGCGCTCGATGCTGGCGAGCTGACCCAGGCCGATGCGCGCCGCGATATCGGTGAGATTGTACTTGCCGCCGAACACATCGACGTCCATTCCGCCTTCCGGGTCCCGCTTCACCCCTTGCAGCCGCAGCCGCTCGCACAGCGCGACATCCGCATCGGGGGGCAGCGACAGACAGCCGCCCTCGCCGGTGGTGATGTTCTTGTTGGCGTGGAAGCTGAACGCCACCAGATCGCCGGAAGCGCCGATGCGCCGTCCCTTCCAGGAGGCGCCCATCGCCTGCGCCGCGTCCTCGATCACGCGCAGGCCGTGGCCTCGGGCGATCGCGTAGAGCCGGTCGCGATCCGCCGGCAGGCCGGCCAGATCCACCGGGATGACGGCGCGCGTGCGCTCGCCGACCGCGGCCTCGATGCGGTCGCAATCGATGTTGCGGGTGGCGGGATCGACATCGACGAGCACCGGCTTCGCGCCCGCATGGACGATAGCGTTTGCGGTCGCGACCCAGGTGAGCGGGGTGGTGATCACTTCGTCGCCCGGCCCGATCCCCGCCAGCGCGAGCGCCACTTCGAGCGCGGCGGTGCCCGAGTTGAACACGCGCACCGGGCGCCCGCCGAACCACTCCGACAGGGCGGCCTCGAAGGCATCGACCTGAGGCCCGCTGGTGAGCCATCCGGAGCGCAGCACCTCGACGACGCCGCGGATCGTCTCCTCGTCGAGGCTGGGGCGCGTGAAGGGCAGGAAGCTCATGAGCGGGCGACGAGGAATACGCCCAGCACGATGATGCCGATGCCCGCGAGCCGCATCGGCCCCACCGCCTCGCCGAACAGGTACCAGGCCGCGATCGCATTGACCACGTAGCCGATCGAGAGCATCGGATAGGCGATGCTGACCTCGACGCGCGAGAGCGCCATCAGCCACACCACCAGACTCGCCAGGTAGCAGAAGACGCCGGTGACGATGTGCGGCTCGAAGGCGAGCCGCAGGCCGACCGGCACGATGTTGGCGGCATCGAAGGCGAAATGGCCGACCGCATTGGTGCCCGCCTTGAGCAGGAGCTGGGCGGCGGCGTTCAGCAGGACGCCGGCGAGGATGAGGCCGAAGCTCACGGATGTCATGGTTTCCTCACGATGATGTGGCGCGCGTCGCGGCCGATCACCTGCATCGGGACGCCCCTGCCGAGCAGCTCCGCATGGGTTGCCGGCGTCATGATCGCCAGTGCTTCCCGGTCCTCGCGCCAGCGGCGGAGAAACTCGGCGAGGGTCGGGATGCCGCGCCAGGGTTCCTGATCCAGACCGAAGCCCATCTCGTCGCGGTACTCGACCAGGGTCACGGTGCGCCCGAGGTAGAAGGGCAGCGTCTGCTCGTACATCCTCACGCTGTAGAAGGGAATGTCCGCGCGCGCCCAGGGCGCGATCTGCGCGGCAATATAGTGCGCCGAGTTGGACCTGCCAAGGCTCTCGTGGCCGAGCGCGATGCCGAGGCTGGAGGTGAGCGCCGCCGCGGCGAGCGCCAGCACGCCCGCGCTCGTGCGCCCGCGCCGCACGAGCCGGGCGGCCGCGGCGCAGCCTGCGAGCAGCAGCAGCGCGGAGCCGGCGAGCCAGGGCCGGTAGTCGGCGAGCATCGCGCGCCGCACCGCATCGTCGCCGAAGCGCTCGACGAGGAGCGCCGCCCCGAGCAGGATCGCGCCGGCGGCCGCCGCCGGCACGAGATGGATGGTGAGCGCGCGCGGCCCCATCCGCGACAGCAGTTCGCCCGCCAGCAGCGCGGCCGCCGGGAAGATCGGCAGGATGTAGGAGGGCAGCTTGGAATCCGAGGCGCTGAAGAACGCGAACACCAGCACGATCCAGAGCACGAGGAAGCGCCGCGGGCGGAAACCGCCCGGCGGATCGGCGCGCCAGGCGGCCGCCGCCGCGTGCAGCTTGACGAACGACCAGGGTGCCGCGCCCACCACGAACACCGGGATGAAATACCAGGGAGGCTCGTAGCGACCATGCACCTTCGTCAGGAAGCGTTCGAAGTGCTCGTGGATGAAGAAGAAGCGGGGAAACTCCGGGTTGGCCGCGGAGACCGCGATGAACCAGGGGACGGTGAGGGCGAGCAACAACGCGACCCCAACGACAAGATGCAGGCGCCGCACGGGCCCGGCGTCACGCTGGAGCAGGCAGTAGGCGGCGAGCGTCGCGGCGGGCAGGACGAGCGCGACCAGGCCCTTCGTGAGCACGCCCAGGGCCAGCGCCGCCCATGCCAGGAGCATCCAGCCGCGCGCGCCCGCCCGCTCACCGTCCTGGGCGAGGAGGAAGGCGCTCAGCGCAGCCTGGAGAAAGAAGGTGAGGCCCATGTCCAGCGTGTTCATGTGCCCGATCACGGCGAAGAACAGGCTGCTCGCGCATACCGCGGCCGCGGCAGCCGCGGCCTGGCCGCCGAACAGCCTGCGGCCGGTGAAGAAGACGAGCAGCACGCAGGCGAACCCGGTCACCGCCGGCCACAGGCGTGCCGTCCATTCGTGTTGGCCGAAGGTCCTGAACGCGGCGGCGGTGGCCCAGTACTGGAGCGGGGGCTTCTCGAAGTACTTCAGGCCGTTCAGGCGCGGCGTGACCCAGTCTCCGGAGACCGCCATCTCGCGGGCGATCTCGGCATAGCGGCCCTCGTCCGGGCGCACCAGGCTGCGGTACTGCAGGGTCGAGAACCAGATCGCGGCGAAGGCCGCCGCGAGCAGCCACAGCCGGCCCCGGCCGGCAGCCGCGCCCGTCGTGGGGGCGGCGCTCAATCGAGCAACAGCGCGGCGGCCACGCGCCGGCCTTCCGCCATCAGGATGTTGTAGGTCCGGCACGCGGCGGGCGAGTCCATGATCTCGAAGCCGATGCGTGCCTCGATGAGCGGCGAGAGCAGCCGGGGGTCGGGGAAGCGCTGGCGTGCGCCGGTGCCGATCAGGACCACGTCCGGGGCGAGTGCGCGCAGCATCTCGAAATCCGACACCGAGAGCGCAGCGAAGCCGCCGCCCCAGTCCTGCGGAAGCCGCCCGGGCATGACGACGATGCTCACCGCATAGCGGCGCTCGTTGACGGCGAACCAGCCCTCGCCGTAGCCGGTGATGGCCATGCCTTCCTGGGAATCGAGCTGCAGTTTCATGGGTGGGTCGGTGCGCGCCGGCGCCCGGCGGCTGGCGGCAGGCATGCGCGTCGGGTAAGATTATCACTTTTCCCGAAGGCCATTCCGCCCGCTCCGCATTGCGCCGAGGGTCCGCCCCGCCTGCCCCGCATGAAGGATTTCCCCCGCATCGCCCGCCTGCCGCCCTACGTGTTCAACATCACGGGCGAGCTGAAGACGGCCGCCCGCAGGCGCGGCGAGGACATCGTCGACCTCAGCATGGGCAACCCCGACGTACCCACGGCCGCGCACATCGTCGACAAGCTGGTCGAGGCCGCGCGCCGCGGCGACACCCACCGCTATTCCGTCTCCAGGGGCATCCCGCGGCTGCGCCGCGCGATCTGCGACTGGTACGCGCGCCGCTACGGGGTGGAGTTCGATCCCGAGACCGAGGCGGTGGTGACGATCGGCTCCAAGGAAGGGCTCGCCCACCTCATGCTCGCCACGCTCGACCGCGGCGACACGGTGCTGGTGCCCAACCCCTCCTACCCGATCCACATCTACGGGGCGATCATCGCCGGCGCAGACATCCGTTCGGTGCGCATGACCCCGGAGGTGGATTTCCTCGACGAGCTCCAGCGCGCCATCCGCGAGTGCACGCCCAGGCCCAAGATGATGATCCTGGGCTTTCCCTCGAATCCGACCGCGCGCTGCGTCGAGCCCGCCTTCTTCGAGCGGGTGGTGTCGATCGCGCGCGAGCACGACATCCTGGTCGTGCATGATCTCGCCTATGCCGACATCGTCTTCGACGGCGTGTATCCTGACAACCGTGCGCCCTCGATCATGCAGGTGCCGGGCGCGCGCGAGGTCGCGGTCGAGTTCTTCTCGATGTCGAAGAGCTACAACATGGCAGGCTGGCGCATCGGCTACATGGTCGGCAACCGCGAGCTGTGCGATGCGCTCGCGCGCATCAAGAGCTACCACGACTACGGCACCTTCACGCCGATCCAGGTCGCCGCGATCGTGGCCCTCGACGGCCCGCAGGGATGTGTCGAGCAGGCGCGCCGCACCTACCAGAGCCGCCGGGACGTGCTCGCCCGCGGCCTGCACGAGGCGGGCTGGAGGGTGGAGGTGCCGAGGGCGTCGATGTACATCTGGGCGAGGATCCCGCCCGCGTACGAACGCATGGGCTCGCTCGAATTCGCGAAGAAGCTGCTCGCCGGTGCGCGCGTGGCGGTGTCTCCGGGCGTGGGCTTCGGCGAGTACGGCGACGACCATGTCCGCTTCGCGCTGATCGAGAACGAGGACCGCACGCGCCAGGCGGTACGCGGAATCAAGGAAATGTTCAGGAAGGACGGCCTGCTCTGATGCATCCGGTACTGAAGTCGGCGAAGCTTGCGAACGTCTGCTACGACATTCGCGGTCCCGTGCTCGCCCGCGCACGCGAGATGGAGGAGGAGGGCCATCGCATCATCAAGCTGAACATCGGCAATCCGGCCGCGTTCGGCTTCGAGGCGCCCGAGGAAATCCTCCAGGACGTCATTTACAATCTGCCGGCCGCCTCCGGCTACTGCGATTCCAAGGGCCTGTTCGCCGCGCGCAAGGCGATCATGCACTACACGCAGCAGAAGAAGATCCGCGACGTCCAGCTCGAGGACATCTACATCGGCAACGGTGTCTCCGAGCTGATCGTGATGACCATGCAGGCGCTGCTGGACAACGGCGACGAGGTGCTCATCCCGGCACCCGACTACCCGCTGTGGACGGCCGCGGTGAGCCTCGCCGGCGGGACCCCGCGCCATTACCTGTGCGACGAGGCGGCGGGCTGGCTGCCCGATCTGGCCGACATCCGCAGCAAGATCGGCGCGAACACGCGTGCCATCGTCATCATCAATCCCAACAATCCGACCGGCGCGCTCTATCCGGTCGAGCTGCTGCGCGAGATCGTCGAGATCGCGCGCGCCCACCAGCTCATCGTCTATGCCGACGAGATCTACGACAAGGTGCTCTACGACGGCGCACACCATACCTCGATCGCCTCGCTCGCCGACGACGTGTTCTTCGTGACCTTCAACGGCCTGTCGAAGAACTACCGCGCCGCCGGCTTCCGCGCCGGCTGGGCGATCGTCTCGGGCGAGAAGCGCCATGCCCGCGATTACATCGAGGGGCTGGACATCCTCGCCTCGATGCGCCTGTGCGCCAACGTTCCGGCGCAATACGGCATCCAGACCGCGCTCGGCGGCTACCAGAGCATCGACGACCTGGTGGCTCCGGGCGGCCGGCTCGGGCGCCAGCGCGATCTCGCCTGGGGCCTGCTCGCCGAGTTGCCCGGCGTGTCCTGCGTCAAGCCGCAGGCGGCGATGTACCTGTTCCCGCGGCTCGATCCGGAGATGTACCCGATCGCCGACGACCAGCAGTTCATCCTCGACCTCTTGATCGAGGAGAAGGTGCTGGTCGTGCAGGGAACCGGCTTCAACTGGCCGCACCCCGACCACCTGCGCATCGTGTTCCTGCCCGCTGCCGACGACCTCACCGAGGCGATCGGCCGCTTCGCGCGCTTCCTCGAACGCTACCGCAGGGAGCACGGCGCCTAGATCGCAGCGGTTCGACACCGCGCCTCCCGAAACCCGAAACCCGAAACCCGGAATCGAATGAAACCGATCAACGTGGCCCTGCTCGGCATCGGGACGGTGGGCACCGGAACCTTCGCCGTGCTGGAGCGCAACCAGGACGAGATCGCGCGCCGCGCCGGCCGGCCCATCCACATCGCCGTGGTCGCGGACAAGGACATCGAGCGCGCGAAGGAAATTACCCGCGGTGCCTGCCGCGTCACCGGCGATGCGTTCGCCGTGGTGGCCGATCCGAAGATCGACATCGTCATCGAGCTGATCGGGGGCTGCAAGGTGGCCAGGGAGCTGGTGCTCGCGGCGATCGAACACGGCAAGCACGTGGTGACCGCCAATAAGGCGCTGCTCGCCATGCACGGCAACGAGATCTTCGCCGCCGCGCAGCGCAAGAACGTGATGGTCGCCTTCGAGGCGGCGGTGGCCGGCGGCATCCCCATCATCAAGGCGCTGCGCGAGGGCCTGACCGCGAACCGGATCGAGTGGATCGCCGGCATCATCAACGGCACCACCAATTTCATCCTCTCCGAGATGCGCGACAAGGCGCTGTCCTTCGATACCGCGCTGAGGCAGGCGCAGCGGCTGGGCTACGCCGAGGCCGATCCGACCTTCGATGTCGAGGGGATCGACGCCGCGCACAAGCTCACCATCATGTCGGCGATCGCCTTCGGCATCCCGATGCAGTTCGAGCGCTGCCACATCGAGGGCATCACCCGGCTTCAGGCGGAGGACATCCGCTACGCCGAGAGCCTCGGCTACCGCATCAAGCTGCTCGGCATCACGCGGCGCAGGGCCGAGGGCGTCGAGTTGCGCGTGCATCCGACGCTGATCCCGGCGCGCCGGCTGATCGCCAACGTCGAGGGCGCCATGAACGCGGTGCTGGTGAAGGGGGACGCGGTCGGCGCAACCCTCTACTACGGCAAGGGGGCGGGAGCCGAGCCCACCGCGAGCGCGGTGATCGCCGACCTGGTCGATGTCACCCGCATGCACACGGCCGACCGCGCCCACCGCGTGCCGCACCTCGCCTTCCAGCCGGACGCGGTGGTGAACATTCCGGTGCTGCCGATGAGCGAGGTGGAGACTTCCTACTACCTGCGGCTGCGTGTCGAGGACCGGCCGGGCGTGCTCGCCGATGTCACGCGCATCCTCGCCGACCAGATGATCTCGATCGAGGCGATGATCCAGCGCGAACCGGCCGAGGGCGAGGAACAGACCGACATCATCATGCTCACCCACCGCACGCGCGAGAAGAACATGGATGCGGCCATTGCCCGCATCGAGGCGCTGCCGGTGGTGAAGGGCAAGGCGGTGCGCCTGCGCATGGAGGAGCTCGGTTGAGCCCTCCATGCCCGGCAACGCGTCGCTGAGCGCGGCCGCGATGCGGTATCTCTCCACCCGCGGCCGAGCGCCCGCGCAATCCTTCAGCGACATCCTGCTCGGCGGGCTCGCCCCGGACGGGGGGCTGTACGTGCCGGAGGCCTACCCGCAGGTCTCCCGGGCCGAACTGGAAGAGTGGCGCGGGTTGCCCTACCCGGCGCTCGCGCTGCGCGTGCTGGGGAAGTTCATCACCGACATCCCGGCCCGCGACCTGAAGACCCTGGTCGATCGCACCTACACCGCGCAGACCTACCGCCACTGCCGCCCCGGACGCGACGCCGCCGAGATCACGCCGCTCACGACGCTCGCGCCCGGCCTGCACCTGCTCGAGCTTTCGAACGGGCCGACGCTCGCCTTCAAGGACATGGCGATGCAGTTGCTCGGCAATCTGTTCGAGTACGTGCTCGGGCGGCGGGGCGAGACCCTCAACATCCTCGGCGCCACCTCGGGGGATACCGGATCGTCTGCCGAGTACGCGCTGCGCGGCAAGCGCGGCGTGCGCGTCTTCATGCTCTCGCCCCACGGCCGGATGAGCGCGTTCCAGCGCGCGCAGATGTACAGCCTCGCGGACGCCAACATCTTCAACATCGCCATCCGGGCCATGTTCGACGACTGCCAGGATCTGGTGAAGGCGGTCGCCAACGATGCGGCGTTCAAGGCGCGCTACCGGATCGGCGCCGTCAATTCGATCAACTGGGCGCGGATCGCGGCGCAGGTCGTGTATTACTTCAAGGGCTGGTTCGCGGCCACCGCGGGTGGCGGCGAGGAGGTCGCTTTCGCCGTGCCCTCGGGCAACTTCGGCAACATCTGCGCGGGCCACATCGCGCGCAGCATGGGGCTGCCGATCCGCCGCCTCATCCTCGCCACCAACGAGAACGACGTGCTCGACGAGTTCTTCCGCACCGGCGTGTATCGGCCGCGCTCCGGCGCGCAGACGCGGGTGACCTCCAGCCCGTCGATGGACATCTCGAGGGCGTCGAACTTCGAGCGCTTCGTCTTCGACCTGGCGGGGCGCGATGCCGGCACGGTGCGCGCGCTGTGGGAGAAGATCGACGCCGGCGGCAGTTTCGACCTGCGCGCGACACCCCTGGCTGCGCGCCTGCCCGCGACCGGATTCGTCTCGGGGGTGAGCACGCATGCGGACCGCGTCCGCAACATCCGGCTCGCCTGGGACAAATACGGCGTCATGATCGACCCGCACACCGCCGACGGCCTCGGGGTCGGGTTGCGCCATCGCGAGGCGGGCATCCCCCTGATCGTGCTCGAGACCGCGCAGCCGGTGAAGTTCGCCGAGACGATCTGCGAAGCGCTCGGGCGCGAGCCGCCGCGCCCGAGCGCCTTCGAGGGCATCGAGGAACTGCCGCAGCGCATCGAGGTCATGGAGCCGGATGTCGCCGCGCTCGAGCGCTTCATCGCCGCGCACGCGGGCGAATGAGTCTCGAGCGGGTGACACCCGACGCGGATGCGCTGCCCCGCCGCGCCGCCGCCTATCTCGCCTCGCATCACGTGATGACGCTGGCAACCCATGGCGCGGGCGGCGCATGGGCCGCGGCGCTGTTCTATGCGAACGAGGACTTCCGTTTGTACTTCCTGTCCTCGCCGGCGAGCCGGCACTGCGCGAACATCGCTCTCGATCCCCGCGTGGCGGTCACGGTGCAGGAGGACTACGCGGACTGGAGCGCGATCCAGGGCATCCAGATGGAGGGCGTGGCGGCCGAACTCTCGGGCGAGGAGCGTGCGCATGCGCAGCGCCTGTACGCGGCCAGGGTTCCGCTGCTCGCCCGGCTCGCCGAGGCGCCTGCTGCCATCCTCGAGGCGTTCGCGCGCGTGCACTGGTACCGCATCGAGCCGCGGCGAATCTGGTTCATCGACAACTCGGCCGGCTTCGGACACCGGGACGAGGTCGATCTGCCGCCGGTCTGAAACGGGCGCGGCCTTCAGCACATCACGAAGGCTTCGTAGTCCTCGCCGTAGCGGAACGGACGCGGCACGCGCGCGATCGCCTCCTCGATTCGTGCGATCTGGTGCTCGTCCTCTTCCACGATTTCCGCCGCGAGCCGCGCGAGCCCGGCGTCTTCGGCGTCCGCCCCCACCTGCCTGAAGAAGGCGGCCGCCCGCCGCTCGGCGCCGAGCGCGATCGCGAGCGCATCGTGGGGCGTCATCAGGTGATAGACGAGTTCGTGCGCGACCTTGTCCGGCGGTGCGTCGTCGATCCAGCTATAGCGCCAGGCCTCGAGCTGCGGCAGGGCGAGGCCCTTGCTGCGGGTGAGGAGTGCGGCGACGCGCTCCTCCTGGAAATGCGCGAGCTCGCGCAGCAGGGCGGCCGTGCGCCGATCGCCGTGATCCTCCAGCAGTTCTGCGAACTCGCGGTAGCGGCGTGCCGCCTCGTGTTCGATGGCGAGCGCGCTCGCGTAGCACTCGGGCGCGGAGCGGAAACGTTTCGCGGATCCCATGTTCGATCTCCCGGATGAGGAGTTGCGAAACAATCTACTCCGCGCCGCCAGCCGAGGAAAGCTGCGCCGCAGCGGCTGCGCTGCATCATCCCGGAAAGGTCAGGATTCCTGCGGACGGCGCCGGAGGAAGCGCGCCGGTTCGATCGCCGCGGCGAGCCCGGCCTCGACCGGAAGGGGTTCCCGGTCCAGCCGGCTGGCGAGCAGCTCCGCCAGCAGCGCAGCCCAGACCAGACCGCGCGCGCCCAGCCCGGAAAGGACCTGCGCCGGTTGCGCTCCGCCCCCGGCCGTCGCGAGGCCGGGAAGTGCGCCGGCAATCGGAAGGCGGTCGGGGGTGGTGGCGCGGAAGGAGACGCGCCCGTCCAGCCGGTCGGGATCCACGCCCTGCGAGAAGCCCGGCAGCATGGCCTCCAGCCGCTCCAGGTTGATGCGGTGATCTGAGGCGCGAGGCGAGCGCTCTTCGTCGAAGTCGAAGGTCGCGCCGACACCGTGCAGGCCGGCGGCGGCCGGCGTGATGTAGCCGCGCCGGCACACCGGAAGCGCGAGCGGCCGCGCCTCGTTCTGTGGAAGGTGGCTCACCTGACCGCGCGCCGCGGTGAGCGGGAGCGCGCATCCCGGAGCCATGCGCGCGCTGTCCATGGCATTGGCGAGCACGGCGACCGGAGCGCTCGCAATCGGCTTGCCGCCAGCATCGCACGCGCTCCACCGCCCGCCCACGCAGGCGAGCCCTGCGACCTGCTGTCCGAATCGTGCATGGATGCGTCCGGCATGACGGCGCAGGTTGGCCTCGCAGGCTTCGCGCGGCGCGAGCCAGCCGGCGGCGGGAAACCACCAGCCGGGCGCGGCGACGCGCCAGCCGGCCAGATCGGAGGCCTCGGCGATGTCGACGTTGCGCGCGAATCCAGGGCAGAAGCCGTGGCGCTCCAGGATGCGTTCGTGGCGCTGCGGGTCGAGGTCCTCACGTGCGAGCTGGAGCACGCCCGAGCGGCGCCACAGCTCCAGCAGCCCGGCCTCGCACAACGCGTCGAGATGGCGGGACGCATACAGCAGTGCAGCGCGCGAGAGCCGTGCCGCTGGAGTGTCGGCGAGGTTCACCAGCGGCAGCAACACGCCGGTCGCATTTCCGGAAGCCTCGCGCGCCGGCCGCGCGTGGCGCTCGACGAGTTCGACCTCCCAGCCTCGCGCGGCAAGGCGATCTGCGCAGCAGCTTCCGGCCATCCCGGCACCGACGATCAATACCCGCCGTTCCCGCTCCGGCGCCGGCTCGGGCTCTCCGGGATACCGCCCGACCAGCATCTCGCGCTTGCCGCCGAAGCCCGGGCGTTTTTCGAGCGCGAAACCCACGCGGGCGAGATTCGCGCGCACCTCAGCCGCGACGCTCCAGGTCGCGAGGCTCGCACCGGGCGCGGCCAGGCGCGCCAGTTCGAGGCACAGCGGCTCGCACCACATCTGCGGATTGCGCGCAGGCGAGAAGCCGTCGAGATAAAAGGCGTCGGCGTGCGCACTCAGCCGCGCCAGCATGCGCGTCGCATCGCCGAAGAGCAGCGTGAGCGCGACTCGCTCGTCATCGAAGCAGAGGCGGTGGAAGCCGGGCAGGGGCAGCGGCCATGCCCGCCGCAGCCGCGCGGAAAGCGGCGCGAACTGCGGCCAGCGGCCGTGCAGGCGCGCCAGGTCGGCCGCCACGAACGGATGCCGCTCCGCCGAGACGTAGTGCAGGCGGGCCTCGCGCGGTGCATCCTCCCGCCAGCGCGCCCAGGTGGCGAGGAAATTGAGTCCGGTGCCGAAGCCGGTCTCGACGATGACGAAACGTTGTCTTCCCTGCCAGCGCTCCGGCAGCGCGTTGCCTTCGAGGAAGACATGCCGGGACTGGCCGATCGCGCCTTCGGCCGGGTGGTAGAGGTCGCCGTAGCGCGCCGACCACGGCACGCCGGCCTCGGTGAACTCGATTCCGGCCGGTGTGACCGCATCGGAGCCGATGCGGTCTTCGCCCGCGCTCATCGGGTGAGCGCCGGGGCCGGCGAGCCTTGCGGCACGCGAGGCAGGCGGCGAGAATGAGGCACCGCATTGATTCCGGGGGCACGGTGGGCGAGAAGGCGACGCAGGAGGACCGAGGGGTCGGGGAGGCCGATTTCGGGCGCCGCTTCGGCGGCATCGGTCGGCTCTACGGCGATGGCGCGCTCGATCGCCTGTCTCGCGCGCGCGTGTGCGTGGTCGGGCTGGGCGGGGTGGGCTCGTGGGCAGCGGAAGCGCTCGCGCGCAGCGGCGTCGGTGGATTCACCCTGATCGATCTCGATCACGTCTCGGAATCCAACACCAATCGCCAGATCCACGCGCTCGAAGGCGAATACGGAAAATCCAAGGTGAGCGCCATGACGGCACGGCTGGAGGCGATCCGCCCCGGCTGCCGGATCGCCGGCATCGAGGAATTCATCACTGCGGAGAACGTCGCCGCGCTGATCGGCGCGGACAACGCATTCGTCATCGACGCCGCCGATGCGGTGCGGGCCAAGGTCGCGCTGGTCCTTCACTGCAAGGCCGCCGGCATCCCGCTGGTCACCGCCGGTGGGGCGGGCGGGCGCACGGATCCGACCCGCATCCGGGTGTGCGACCTCGCGCGCACCGAACAGGAGCCGCTGCTCGCCAAGGTCCGCCGTGAGTTGCGCCGTGCCCACGGCTTTCCGCGCGGAACGAAGAGCCGGTTCGGCGTCGAGGCCGTTTTTTCCAACGAGCCGGTGCGAACCGCCGGCTGCGCTGCGGGGGGAGGAGCCGCGCTGGGCTGTGCCGGCCTCGGTTCGTCTGTGTGCGTCACCGCCGCTTTCGGACTGGTGGCCGCCTCGCGGGTGCTGGCGCGGCTCGCACCCGGCTGAGGCGCGCATCAGCCTCGCCGGCCGCTCCACGAGTCGCGCAGGCTCACCGCGCGGTTGAACACCGGGCGGCCCGGTGCGCCGTCGCTACGGTCGGCGATGAAGTAGCCATGGCGCTCGAACTGGAAGCGCTCTTCGGGCAGCGCCTGCGAGAGCGCGGGCTCGGTGAATGCGGTGAGGATCCGCTTGGAGTCGGGATTGAGGGCCTCCCGCGAGTCGGCTGCGCCGGCTTCGGGCACGCGGAACAGCCGGTCGTACAGGCGCAGTTCGCTCGACTGCGCATGCGCGGTGCTCAGCCAGTGGATGTTTCCCTTCACCTTGCGCGATGCGGCCCCGGGCGTGCCGCTGCGGGTGTCGGGATCGTAGCGGCAATGCACGGTGGTGATCCTGCCCGCGGCATCCTTTTCGACTCCGGTGCAGCGTACGACGTAGGCATAGCGCAGCCGTACCTCGGCATCCGGCGCGAGCCGGAAGAACCCCCTGGGCGGCGTCTCGGCGAAGTCCTCGCGCTCGATCCACAGTTCGCGCGAGAACGGAAGCGGACGGGTGCCCCGTTCGGGATGCTGCGGATGGTTGGGTGCCTCGCAGCTCTCCACCGCGCCCTCGGGGTAGTTGTCGATCGTGAGCCGCAGCGGATCGAGCACCGCGATCCGGCGCGGCGCGCGTTCGTTGAGGTCTTCGCGCAGGCAGTCCTCGAGCACGCCCATCTCGATCCAGGAGTCGGCCTTGGCGACTCCGATGCGCTCGGCGAACATCCGGATCGCCTCGGGCGTGAAGCCGCGCCGGCGCACGCCCGCGAGCGTGGGCAGGCGCGGATCGTCCCAGCCCTCGACCGCGCCCGAGCCGACCAGCTCGATCAGCTTGCGCTTGGAGAGCACCGTGTAGGTCAGGTTGAGGCGGGCGAACTCGACCTGGCGCGAGTGCCACGGCAGCACGTCCGCGAGCTCGTCGAGCACCCAGTCGTAGAGCGGCCGGTGGTCTTCGAACTCGAGCGTGCAGATCGAATGCGTGATGCGCTCGATCGCGTCCGAGACGCAGTGCGCATAGTCGTACATCGGATAGATGCACCACGCATCTCCCGTGCGGTGGTGCGTCGCCCGGCGGATCCGGTAGAGCACCGGGTCGCGCAGGTTGAGATTGGGAGAGGCCATGTCGATCCTGGCCCGCAGCACGTGGGCGCCGTCGGGAAATTCGCCCGCGCGCATGCGCCTGAACAGATCGAGGCTCTCGTCCGCGCCGCGGGCGCGGTACGGACTGTCGCGTCCGACCTCGGTCAGCGTGCCGCGATAAGCACGGATTTCCTCAGCCCCGAGTGAATCGACGTAGGCCTTCCCGCGGCGGATCAGGTGTTCGGCGAAGCCGTAGAAGCGCTCGAAGTAGTCCGAGGCGAAATGCAGGTGATCGCCCCAGTCGAAGCCCAGCCAGCGCACCGCGTCGATGATCGAGTCGACATACTCCTGCTCTTCCTTGACCGGATTGGTATCGTCGAAACGCAGGTGGCATTCCCCGCCGTAGTCGCGCGCCAGCCCGAAATTCAGGCAGATCGACTTGGCATGGCCGAGGTGCAGGTAGCCGTTCGGCTCGGGCGGGAAGCGGGTCGCGATGCGCCCCCGCCACTTGCCGGTGCGAACATCCTCCTCGATGATCTGGCGGATGAAATTGGAACTGGGCGCCGCGGCGCCGGGGGTCGTTTCCGACATGCCTGCTTCCATGGTCCGCCGCGCAGAGCGGCGCTCCCGCGGCAGGCCGCATTCTACCGGCAGCGGCGATGCCGTGCCGCAACAACGTGACGCAGGACACGCCGTCGCCGCGCCGCTCGCGCCTAGACTGTTCGCGCGCTGGTTGGTGAGTACGGCGACCGCGGTGGTCGATGGGAGGCGCGCAGCACGACCGGTCATCGCGCCTCTTCGTTGCAGTCCGCACCCTGCGGGCGACCGTACTCACCCCAGACGCACCACTCCCGCACGATCTTCTCCTGTTACTCTTTCGTTCCTGATCGGCTTGGGCACGCCTGGCCTGTCAGCGAGCGGCGAGTGCGGGGAGGGTGAATGGGCGATATCCTGATGGCGTTCCGGCGGGCGCTCGGCAGTCTGGCCGGGCCGGGCATGTTCTGGCACCTGGTCTGGCCGACGCTCTCGGCGCTCCTGCTGTGGGGCGTGCTGGGGATCGCGTTCTGGACGGCGGCCGCCTCCTGGCTGGCCGGCTCGCTGGGCACGCTCGCGTGGCTGGAGGGAAGCGACTGGGCACAGCCGGCCTCCGCCGCGATGCTCTTCGCCGTGCATGTGCTGATGGCCCTGATCCTCGTGCCGCTGGTGTATGCGACCGCCGTCGTCCTCGCGGCGGGCATCGCGGTGCCGCTGATGCTGGAGCGCCTCGGCGAGACCGAGTACGCCGACCTCGATCGCCGCCACGGGGGCAGCATCGCCGGAAGCGTGGGCAATGCGGCCGGGGCCTTCGGCCTGTGGCTGGCAGGCTCGCTCCTCACCCTCCCGCTGTGGCTCGTTCCCGGCCTGGGCGTGGTGGTCTCGCTCATCCTGTCGGCCTGGCTCAACCAGCGCGCCTTCCGTTACGACGCGATGATGGAGCACGCGGATGCGGGCGAGATGCGCGCATTCTTCGCACGCGAACGCGGGCGCTTGTATCTGGTCGGCTTGGCGGCGGCTGCGCTCGCCTATGTTCCCGTCATCAACCTGGTCGCTCCGGCCTATGCCGGGCTGGTCTTCGTGCATTTCAGCCTCGGCGAGCTGAGGCGTTCGCGGGGAGTGCATCCATGAACATCGGGGCGGTCATCATCGGCGACGAGATTCTCTCCGGCAGGCGCCAGGACCGGCATTTCGCCAAGCTGATCGAGCTGTTGCGCAACCGCGGGCTCGCGCTCTCCTGGTGCGCCTACCTGGGCGACGACCGGGCGCGGCTCACCGCATTCTTCCGGACCAGCTTCGCCTCCGGCGATCTGGTGTTCAGCTTCGGCGGGATCGGCAACACTCCGGACGATCACACCCGGCAGGCGGCCGCCGCGGCGCTCGGTGTGCCGCTCGAACTGCATGCGGACGCGAAACGGGAGATCGAGGGGCGCTTCGGCGCCGAGGTCACGCGGCAGCGGCTCGCGATGGGCGAGTTTCCGCGCGGCGCGCGCATCATCCCCAACCCGTACAACCGCATCCCGGGCTTCTCGGTCGGCGATCATCACTTCGTCCCCGGGTTTCCGGAGATGGCGTGGCCGATGGCGGAGTGGGTACTGGACACCCATTACGCAGGACTGCGTCCGGAGCGCCCCCGCGCGGAAGCCGCCGTGGTGGTCTATGAGGTCTGGGAGAGCGCGCTGATGGAACTCATGCAGCGCATCGAACGCGAACATGCAGGGCTGCGGGTCTTCAGCCTGCCCTCGTTCGGCGACGAGCGCGTGCGCCGGCACGTCGAGCTGGGCGTGCGCGGCGAGGCGGGGCAGGTCGAAGCTGCGATGGCGGAGATCCGTGCCGAGCTCGACCGGATAGGCCTGCACTGGGAGCCCTCGGCTGCGGCCACGCGGCCGCAGGCGCCGGGCGCGTAGACGAAAAAACCCCGGCACGAGGCCGGGGTTTCGGACGCGGTCGCTGCGATCCGCTCAGGCGGCCTTCTTGGCCGGCTTCGCCGCGGCAGCCGCACCCACCGCCTTGACGGTGGCATTGGTCGCGGCGGCGACGTTCGCCTCGGTGATTTCCGCGACCTGCTTGGCAGCCTTGCTCATGCTGTCATAGGCGGAGTTGGCGGCGGCGATCGCGGACTTGACCGCGGCAACGGCGACATCCGAGCCCGCGGGAGCGGACTTGGCGGCCTGGTCCAGCGCGACCGCGACATTGCGGTTCAGCTCGGAGAACTGCGACTCGAACACCTTCGCGAGCTGTTCCTGGGTCTGGGCCGAGATCTCATACACGCTGCGCGCGTAAGCCACGCCGCGCTCCATCACGGGCTGGGCGAACGCAGTTTGCAGCGCGACGGCATCCTGCACGTCCCTCGCGGCGAGCAGCGCCTTGACGTTGGACACGCCTTCTTCCAGGAAGGAGCGGGCGCTGTTGAGGTTGAGTGCGGCAAGGCGCTCGGCACCGGCGAAGGAGGCGTTGGCGACGGCGAGCAGCGCTTCTACATTGGCCTTGTTGGTGGCAGCAAACTGTTCGGGAGACTTGTACATGGTCAGGTCCTCAAGAAAGGGTTCGATCGGTCGGGAGCGGCATCATGGTGCACTGCACCACCGATTCGGATTATAGGGTCTCCGGAGCCGAAGTCAAGCGTTTTTTTGCCGCAATGCACAACGATGAATGAAGTCATTCAGAAACAACAAGATGAATGCATGCCATGGCGGCGATTGCCGCGCGCGGCTTTATGCGCCGCAACATGCGGCCGTCGTGAGCGCGCGCGCTCAGCGGTTCTTGAACTCCGGCTTGCGTTTCTCGACGAAGGCCGCCATGCCTTCCTTCTGGTCGGCCAGCGCGAAGGCGGCGTGGAAAGTGCGGCGCTCGAACAGCAGGCCTTCCGCGAGCGAGCCTTCGTAGGCGCGGTTGACGCACTCCTTGATCATCATCGCGACCGGCATCGAGAACCCGGCGATCCTCTCGGCGGTCGCGAGCGCGACCTCGATCAGCTCGGCGTCGGGCACCACGCGAGCGACCAGGCCGGCGCTCTCCGCCTCGCGGGCATCCATGTTCCGCCCGGTGAGGCACATCTCCATCGCCTTGGACTTGCCGACGAGCCGCGTCAGGCGTTGGGTGCCGCCGGCGCCGGGAAGGATCCCCAGCTTGATCTCGGGCTGGCCGAACTGGGCGCTCTCCGCGGCGAGGATGATGTCGCACATCATCGCCAGTTCGCATCCTCCGCCGAGCGCATACCCGGCCACGGCCGCGATCAGCGGCTTGCGGCAGGCCGCGACGCGCACCCAGTTGCGGGTGATGAAGTCGGGTTTGTAGACGTCCATGAAATTGCAGTCCTTCATGGCCGCGATGTCGGCGCCGGCGGCGAACGCCTTTTCGGAACCGGTCAGCACCATGGCGCCCACGTTCGGGTCGGCCTCGAACGCGCACAGCGCATGCCCCAGTTCGTCCATCAGCGCATCGTTGAGCGCATTGAGCTGTTTCGGCCGGTTGAGGGTGACCAGGCCGACTCGGCCGCGCGTCTCTGCAATGATGTTTTCATAAGCCATGGAGCTACTCCTTTCTCGTATCGGGCGCCGCGGACGGGGAATCCCCGCGGCGCGGCTGGATGATGGCGCGAACCCGCCCGTCGCCTGCGCGACCGCTGCGACCGCCATCGACGAGATAGGTTTCGGTCGCGGAGTCGTAACGGATGTAATTCCCGCGCACCTCGTCGCCGCCGCTTCTCACCAGCGCGCGGTCGAAGAACTCGGTGCGGCCGCTGCGCGTGTCGTGTTCGATGCGCCGTGCCTGGCCCTCGATGAAGTCCTCGCGGCCCTCGCGCTTCTCGCGGAACGCGGCGGGCTCTCCAGTCGCCACCCCCTTCTGGTAACCCGCCGGATCCCGGGTGACGAGAATCCGGTCGGCCTGGATGAGGAGGCTGCCCTGGCTCAACCGGACGTGACCCTCGAACAGGTGGGTCTTCTTCTTGTCGTCGATGGTGACGCGGTCCGCTTCGAGCCCGATCGGCTTTTCCCGGTCGGCGCGGTCGGCGTGCGCGGACAGGGACGCGGCGCAGGCGGCTGCGGCCAGAAGGCGGGCGAGGGGGGTCATTTTCCGGGTCGATCCAGTGTCGCGCGCACGTTGGCCTTCAGTTTCACGATACCTTCCTCGCGGTTCATTTCCAGCCCGGTTCCGGTGATCACCGAGGCGCCCTGCACGATTCGCACCGCTGCCGTCGTCACCGCCATCCCGGTATCGGGCAGGACCGTCAGCTCACTGGTCATGACCCGCAGTGCGGGAGTGCGCGCGGTCGCCTCGCGCCGGGCCTCGACGTTGTCGGTCAGCACGATCCGCGTCCCGTCGGCGTCGATGCGGCCGCGGTCGGCGCTCAGGTGCGCGGTCGCCGGTGCGCCGAACCAGGAAAGGGCGGGCTGACTCGCCTCCGTAGTGGCGTCGTCGGGATAATGTACCATCCTGCGTGCCACCAGCGCGTAGTGCAGGCCGCCGCTCTCGCCGAACTGGCGCAGGTCGAAGCCATCGACGATGAAGTCCGGATCATGGCGCGTCCTTCCATCGCTGCGGGGTGGCTCCTCGCGCGTGATCCGCTCCAGCCAGAAGGTGAGCCCGGCGAGCAGTGCCAGCACCGCGAGCGGAAACAGGCTGTCGGTGCGCAGCCTCATCGCCGCTCGCAGCCGCCTTCGGGCGCAACGGCGTTCCCCATCAGATCACCCGCGCCTGGAGAAGGTCATGGGTGTTGAGCGCACCCACGAGCATGCCTTCGTCATCGACCACGAGAAGCTGGTTGATCCGCAGGCTGTCCATCCGCTCGACGGCTTCCACCGCGAGCCGCTCGGGGCCGATCGCATGCGGATGGGAGGTCATGACATCGGCGATGCGGATCCGGCGCAGGTCGCCGTCCTTCTCCAGAGTGCGGCGCAGATCGCCGTCGGTGTAGATGCCGGCGACGCGGCGCTCCGCCGTGACGACCGCCGTCATGCCCAGGCCGGCGCGGGTCATCTCGACCAGCGCCGCGGCGAGCGTCGCATCCTCGGGCACGGCGGGAATGGCGTCCCCCTGCCGCATGACGTCGCGCACCCGGGTCAGGAGCCGCCTGCCGAGCGCACCACCTGGGTGGGATGCCGCGAAATCCTCCGGGCCGAAGCCGCGCGCGTCGAGCAGCGCGACCGCGAGCGCGTCGCCGAGCGCCAGCGCCGCGGTGGTGCTGGCGGTCGGGGCCAGGTTGAGCGGGCAGGCCTCCTCCGCGACGCGCGCGTCGAGATGCACGTCGGCCAGGCGCGCGAGACTCGATTCGGGGTTTCCGGTGAGGGCGATGAGCCGGCCTCCGCGCCGCTTGATCATCGGCACGACGGTGAGCAGCTCCTGGGTTTCTCCGGAATACGACAGCGCGATCAGCACGTCCTCGCGCTGGATCATCCCCAGGTCGCCGTGGTTGGCCTCCGCGGCATGCACGAAATAGGCGGGGGTTCCGGTGCTTGCCAACGTGGCGGCGAGCTTGCGCGCGATATGGCCGGACTTGCCGATTCCGCTCACGATCACGCGGCCGCGGCAACCGAGGACGCAATCGACTGCGGCGAGGAATCGCTCGTCCACCCGGGCGATGAGCGCGCTCACCGCCTCGGCCTCGATCCTGAGCACGCGCCGCGCCAGCTCGAGCGACTTCGCGCAGCCGCGGACTTGGTTCATCGCAGACAACGGGTTTATATTCGGCGGAAAAGTATAACACTCGACCGCTGCCGGCCGCCGCCATGATCGACACCCTGGAGCTGGTGCTGATGCTGCTCGCCGCCGCGGTGCTGGTGGTGGTGGCGTTCCGCTCGCTCAACCTGCCGCCGGTGCTGGGCTACCTGCTGGTGGGCGCGTTCGTCGGTCCGAATGCGCTGCGACTGGTGCGCGAGACCGGGTCCGCGCGGCATCTGGCGGAGTTCGGCGTGGTCTTCCTGATGTTCTCGATCGGGCTCGAATTCTCGCTCCCGCGCCTGTTCAGCATGAAGCGCGTCGTGCTCGGACTGGGCCTCGCGCAGGTGCTGGCCACCACCCTCGCGGCGGTGCCGATCGCGATGCTGTTCGGATTGCCGTGGAGCGCCGGCGTGACGCTCGGCGGGGCGATCGCCATGTCCTCGACGGCGCTGCTTTCCAAGCTGCTGAGCGAGCGGCTCGAACTCGATTCGAAGCACGGGCGCCAGGTCATCGGCGTGCTGCTGGCGCAGGACATCGCCGTGGTGCCACTGCTCATCGTCACGCCGGCGCTCACCGGGGACGCCGGCGAGATGGCGATCAAGCTCGCCGTGGCCGCGCTCAAGGCCGCGGTCGTGCTCGCGCTGGTGCTGTTCCTCGGCCAGCGGCTGATGCACGCGTGGTTCGCACTGGTCGCCCGGCGCCGCTCCGCCGAACTGTTCATGCTCAACGTGCTGCTCATCACGCTCTCGCTCGCCTGGATCACCGAGCAGGCCGGACTTTCGCTCGCGCTCGGCGCGTTCCTGGCCGGGATGCTGATCTCGGAAACGGAATACCGCTATCAGGTCGAGGAGGACATCAAGCCGTTCCGCGACGTGCTCATGGGCCTGTTCTTCATCACCGTCGGTACGCTGCTCGATGTCGCGGTCGTGATCCGTTACTGGCCGCTCGTGCTCCTGGTTCTCGTCGCGCTGCTGGCGGGCAAGCTCGCGATCGCGGCCGGGCTCTCGCGCGCCTTCGGGGCGAGCCCCGGCACGGCGCTGCGCACCGGACTGTGGCTCGCCGCCGGCGGCGAATTCGGCTTCGTGCTGCTGGCGCAGGCGCGCGAGGGCACGCTTCCCGCGGAGGCGCTGCAGGTGACGGTGGCCGCGCTCGTGCTCTCGCTGCTGATCGCGCCGCTGATCGTGATGGCGAGCGAGCGCATCGCCCTGCGGCTGGCGCCCTCGGAATGGCTGCTGCGCTCGATGGAGCTCACGCGCGTCGCCGCCGAGTCGATGGCCGTCGAGGGCCATGTGCTGATCTGCGGCTACGGGCGCAGCGGCCAGTACCTCGCCCGCTTCCTGGAGCAGGAATCGGTGCCCTACGTCGCCCTCGACCTCGATCCGGAGCGCGTGCGCGAGGCGGCCGCCGCGGGCGATACCGTGGTCTATGGCGATGCCGCCCGGCGGGAGACGCTGTTGGCCGCGGGGGTGATGCGCGCCGCCGTCGTGGTGATCTCCTATGCCAACACCGACTCGGCGCTGCGCGTGATGCACCGCCTCGCGCAGCTTCGCCCCGGGCTTCCCACGGTGGTGCGGGCCTCCGACGAGAAGGACATGGAGCGGCTCACCGGCGGCGGAGCGGTCGAGGTGGTGCCCGAGACCTTCGAGACCAGCGTCATGCTCGCCTCGCACGCCCTGGTGCTGCTCGGTGTGCCGTTCGCACGCGTGTTCCGACGCATCCGCGAGATCCGCGGACAGCGCTACGAGCTCATGCGCGGCTATTTCCAGGGGATCAGCGACGCCGCCGATGCGCTCGACGAGGCGCGCGAACCCCGCCTGCACGCGGTGACGCTCGCGCCCGGCGCATTCGGCATCGGGCGCAGCATCGGGGAGCTGAACCTGCGGGTGACCGGTGCGCGGGTCTCGGCGCTGCGCCGGCGAAACATCCGCGCCATGCATCCCGCGGACGATGCCCGCTTCGAGGCCGGAGACGTGGTAGTGCTGCTCGGCGTGCCCGAGAGCCTGGCACTGGCCGAGGCGCTGCTGCTCAAGGGCGGCGCCTGAGGCGATCCTCGCGCGCGGCGCGCAGCGCCGCGCGCCGGCCCCGCACCATGTCGACCCCGCCGAGCAGCACCAGCCCGATGACGAAATAGCTCCCGGTGACGAGGATCGCCAGGCGATGATCGCCGCCCGAGAGCCAGGTCGCGAGCCCGTAGGTGAGCGGTCCGAGGATGGAGGCGAGCTTCACCGCGAGCCCCCACAGACCGAAGAACTCGCCGAGTCTCGATGCCGGCGCGAGCAATCCCACCAGGGCGCGCCCGCCCGACTGCGAGGCGCCCATGCACAGCCCCGCGAGATTGGCCGCGAACCAGAACGCCGCCGGTCCGCGCGCCAGCGCCGCGATGAGCACCATCGCGATCCAGCCGCACAGCGTGAGCGCAATCGCGCGCACAGGGCCGATGCGATCCTGCACATAGCCGAACGAGAACGCCCCCAGCGCGGCGGTGACATTGACGGCCAGCACGAGCCGCAGGGTCTCGCGGGTCGTGAAGTGCATCGCCTCCTGCGCGTAGATCGCCGCCAGCGTGATCACCGCCTGGATGCCGGCCTGGTAGAACAGGCTGCATGCGAGAAAGCGCGAGAGGTCGCGGAAGCGCCGCGCATGACGGAAGGTCGCCGCGAGTCGCACCCATGCGGCGCGGCCGATGCCACGCGCCTGCGGCGCCGGCTTCGCGCGCTCGCGCAGCAGGGCGAAGGTCGGCAGGCTCGCGGCGGCGAACAGCGCCGCTGTCAGCAGCATGGTTTCCGGGACCGCCTCGGCCGCGCTGCGTCCCTGCGCTTCGGCGCGGCCGATCCACAACAGGCATGCGCCGAGCGAGGCGAGGCCCCCGAGGTAGCCCAGGCTCCAGCCCCAGCCCGAGACCCGTCCCATCGCCCGGCTGCCGGCGAGCTCGGGCAGGAAGGCGGCGATCAGGTTCTCGCCGCTGCCGAAGAAGAAATTGGAGGCGACGATGCAGGCAGCCGCCAGCCACAGCGAGCCGGGACCGGCGAAATACAGCAGGGCGGTGAACAGCACGCAGCCGGCGGTCGTGAGCGCGAGGAGTTTCTTCTTCGCTGCGAGGGCGTCGGCAACTGCGCCGACGAGCGGCGCGGTCACGACGATCATCGCGTAGGAGAGCGAGAGCGCGACGGTCCAGGAGAGCGTCGCCCAGGGCGCGCGCTGCGCCACGACCGCGACGAAGTAGGCGTTGAATACGGCGGTGATGACGACCGTCGTATAGCCGGAGTTGGCGAAGTCGTACATCGCCCACGCCCACACCTCGATGGGGCGCACGCCTTCGGCCAGCGGGGTGTCGCGGGATGGGGGAGGATGGTTCGTGGCGCGGCCCTCGGTCGGGCGGCCATTATCGCCGAGGGGACAGGGGACAGAAAAGCCCGAAACCCGGAAAAAAAACCGATGACCCCGCCACGCGGAGCCATCGGTTTGCGCTTTCTGCGCTTGCGCCATGACGGCGCTTCGGAACCCTGAGGTTCCGTCTCAGGTCAGGGAATCTTCGGACTGGCTCGCGATACGCTGCCTCCTTTCGTGAGTCCTGCACCTCCTGTATAGACCATCGGCCAACGGGATGCAGGGTACAATGCAGCCGGAAGTCCGCCAGGCAGCCGCTGCACGCCCCGCGCGTGTGGAGGAAAGTCCGGGCCCCACAGAGCAGGATGCCGGCTAACGGCCGGGCGCAGCAAGTCGCAAGACCCAAGGCGACGGAAAGTGCAACAGAGAGCAGACCGCCGATGGCCTCGCGAGAGGATCAGGCAAGGGTGAAACGGCGAGGCAAGAGCTCACCGCGTCCGTGGCGACACGGGCGGCACGGCAAACCCCATCCGGAGCAAGGCCAAATAGGGAAGCTATAGCGCTGCTCGCGCTGCTTCCGGGTAGGCCGCACGAGCGGCGTGGCAACACGCCGCCAAGAGGAATGGCTGCCCACGACAGAACCCGGCTTATCGGCGGACTTCCACCCGAATCCGGCCTTCCGTCATCTCACCCGCATGACTCGCCGGCGTCCCGCCCGCCGTCCGCGGTCATTCATGAAGTAGTTTCTTCGCTTTCGGCTTCAACCTCATAATTTTGCTGATTTCCTGCCGATTTCCAGAGGACCGCTCAAAGATAACTCCTTGCCGCCACGCAAAAAAACCTGCCGGGTGGCTTGACCGGCCGGGAATCCTCCACTAGAGTGGGAGCAAGTGGAGAAAAGTGGGAAAAATGGCCGACGCCTTTTTTCCCGCGGAAGAAGGGGGCGGCGTGTTCCAGGGAGCGGTGGCGCTCAATCTCGATGCGAAGGGCAGACTCGCGATCCCGACGCGCCATCGCGAGGCTCTCCAGGCGCCGGCGAACGCCACGGTCGTCATCACCGCCCACCCCGATCGATGCCTGCTGGTCTATCCACTTGCGGCCTGGGATCCGATCCGTGACAAGCTGCTCGCGGCATCGAGCTTCGACCGCGCAGCGGCCCGCATCAAGCGCCTGCTCGTCGGCAACGCCAGGGAGGAGCGGCTCGATGCGGCGGGCCGCGTGCTGATCGCCTCCGAGCTGCGCGCGCTCGCGGGTCTCGACAAGCAGGTCTGGCTGGTGGGCCAGGGCAGCCATTTCGAGCTCTGGTCGGATGCCGGCTGGCAGGCGGAACAGGAGCAGATGTTCGGACTCGCCGAGCCGCTGCCGGCCGCGCTCCAAGATCTCGCCCTGTGAATGGGGGCGATGGGCATCGACCGGTCCTGCTGCGCGAAGCCGTCGATGCGCTCGCGCTGCGCGCAGACGGGCGCTACGTCGATGCGACCTTCGGGCGCGGCGGGCACAGCCGGGAAATCCTGCGGCGCCTCGGACCGGCAGGGAAGCTGCTCGCGCTCGACCGCGACCCGAAGGCGATCGACGCCGGGCGCTCGATCGCCGATTCGCGCCTGCGGCTCGCTCATGCGCCATTCAGCCGGCTCGGCGAGTGCCTGCGGGAGGCCGGCATCGAAGCCGCCGACGGGATTCTGTTCGACCTCGGGCTGTCCTCGCCACAGCTCGACGACGGTGAGCGCGGGTTCAGCTTCCGCTTCGATGCGCCTCTGGACATGCGCATGGATCCCGGCCAGGGCGAAGCCGCCGCGGACTGGCTCGCCCGGGCATCCGAAGAGCAGATCAGGAGGGTGGTGAAGGACTATGGAGAAGAACGGTTTGCTCATGCGGTTGCAAAGGCGATTGTTGCTGCAAGGTCAAGGGAGCCTGTCGCGACCACGGGACGGCTTGCCGCGGTCGTGGAAAAGGCCGTCCGTACGCGCGAGCTGGGTCAACACCCGGCGACGCGGACTTTTCAGGCTCTACGGATTCACGCCAATCAGGAACTCGAGGAGCTGTCGCTAGCGTTGCCTCAGGCGCTGGCGGGTTTGAAACGGGGCGGCAGGCTGGTGGTGATCAGCTTCCATTCTCTCGAAGACCGCATCGTCAAGCGCTTCATGCGCGAGGCGGCGCAGCCCTCCGGCCTGCCCGCGAAATTGCCCGTGCGCGCCAGCGAATTGCCACCACCGCTCGCCAGAATCGTCGGTCGACCGGCGCGACCCGGAGCCGCGGAGCTCGCCGCGAATCCACGTGCGCGCAGCGCCCTGATGCGAGTCCTGGAGAAACTGTGATGCGCGCCATTGCCCGCCTGAACGTGATCCTGATCCTGGTGCTTCTCGGAGCCGCGCTGCTCGTGGTGGGCGCCCAGCACCGGGCGCGGGCGCTGCTTCTGGAGATCGAGCGCGAGCAGGACCGCATGCGCGCGCTCGAAGTCGAGTGGGGCCAGCTCCAGCTCGAGCAGAGCACCTGGGCCGCGCACGCGCGGGTGGAGCGGGTCGCGCGCGAGCGCCTCGAGATGCGGCTGCCGGCGGCGGGACAGCTCGTGGCGGTCGAGCCGAAGGCGGCGCAATGAAGTTCAGCGAGAGCCCGCTGCTGTCCCGCCTGGTGCCGCCGCGGCGCGGGCGCGTCCTGCTGCTCATGCTGATGGGATGCTTCGTCGCGCTGCTCGCCCGCGCCTTCTATCTGCAGACAATGCGCAACGATTTCCTGCAACAGAAGGGCGAGTCGCGCTATTCGCGCGTGCTCGAACTCTCCGCCACCCGCGGCCGCATCCTCGACCGCCAGGGCGACGTGCTGGCGGTGTCGACGCCGGTGAAATCGGTCTGGGCGATCCCCGAGGACGCGCGGCTTGCACCGGCCGGTCTGCGCCGGCTCGCTTCCATCCTCGGAACGAGCGCGCGCGAGCTCACGCGCATCCTCGCTTCGGACAAGGATTTCGTGTATCTGCAGCGCCAGGTGCCGCCGGACGTGGCGGCCCGGGTCGAGGCGCTCCGGCTGCCGGGCATTCATCAGAGCCGCGAGTTCCGGCGCTATTACCCCTCGGGCGAGGTCGTGGCCCAGTTGCTCGGCTTCACCGGAGTGGAGGACGGCGGCCAGGAAGGGATCGAGCTCGCATTCGACGCGCAGCTCGCGGGCAAGCCGGGCAGCCGGCGGGTGATCAAGGACCGTCGCGGCAACATCGTCGAGGACGTGGAGTCGATCCGCTCGCCGCGCGAGGGCAGGGACATCGTCCTGGCGCTCGACGCGAAGATCCAGTACATGGCCTATGCGGCGATCCGCCAGGCGGTCGAGGAGCACCGCGCAGCCGCCGCCGGCGCGGTCGTGCTCGACGCGAAGACCGGCGAGATTCTGGCGATGGCCAACCTGCCGACCTACAACCCGAACAACCGCGGGCGGCTCTCCGGCGCGCAACTGCGCAACCGCGCCGTCACCGACACCTTCGAGCCCGGTTCGACGCTCAAGCCCTTCACGATCGCCTTGGCGCTCGATCAGGAACGGGTGCGTTTCGATACGCCAATCGACACCCGGCCGGGCCGGCTCACGATCGGCAACGCGACGATCTCCGATTCGCATCCCAATGGCGTTCTGACCGTCGCCCAGGTGATCCAGAAATCCTCCAACGTCGGGGCCGCAAGGATCGCGCTGGGGGCGCAGCCGGAAGACATGTGGGGCATGTTTGCCCGGCTCGGGTTCGGCGAGCCGCTCAAGCTCGGCTTCCCCGGCGAGGCCGGCGGGCGGCTGCGTCCCTGGCAGCACTGGCGGCCGATCGAGCAGGCCACCATGGCCTATGGACATGGCATCTCGGTGAGCCTGATCCAGCTCGCGCGCGGCTATCTGGCCTTCGCGCGCGACGGGGAGATCCTTCCGCTCTCGCTCACCCGTCTGGATGCTCCGCCGCCGGGCGGCGTACAGGTGTTTTCGGTACGCACCGCGCGCGAGGTGCGCACCATGCTGGAGATGGCTGCAGGGCCGGAAGGCACCGCTCCGAAGGCCCGCGTCCCCGGCTACCGTGTGGCGGGCAAGACCGGCACCGCGCACAAGCTCGCCGGGGGGCGCTACGCCGAGCGTTACGTCGCCTCTTTCGTCGGTTTCGCGCCGGTGTCCGATCCGCGGCTGGTGGTCGCGGTCATGATCGACGAGCCGACCGTGGGCGGCTACTACGGCGGGCAGATCGCCGCCCCGGTGTTCTCCCGCGTGATGGGCGGTGCGCTGCGCGCGCTGGGTGTGCGGCCGGATGCACCGGAGCAGGCCGTGCATGAGGCGCCTGGCGGGCAGTCCGCGCCGCCGGCTGCAGGCCCCGCCGCGATCCGGATCTCGTATCCGCAACGGGGATTGCGGTGAGCGCGCGAGCGGAAGAAGCGCGGCGGCTGCTTGCGGAACTGGCCGCAAGGGGCGTGCGCGTGCGGCGCCTGTGTACCGATTCGCGCGCGATCGAGCCCGGCGACGCGTTCCTCGCCTTCCCCGGTGAGCGCACCGACGGGCGCCGGTTCATTGCCGATGCGCTTGCACGCGGTGCCGCAGCCGTGCTCCGGGAAGCCGCGGAGATCAATGGGGTCAGACACGAGGAGATAAATGGGGTCAGACACGATAAAAATATCGTGTCTGACCCCATTTATCCGGTGGAGAACCTGCGCGCGCTCGCCGGCCCGCTCGCCGACCTCGTGTTCGGCCGGCCCTCGGAGAAGATGACGGTCGTCGGGGTCACCGGAACGAACGGAAAGACCTCGGTGAGCCAGTGGATCGCGCGCGCGCTCGAAGCCGCCGGGACGCGCTGCGCGGTGATCGGCACGCTGGGCAGCGGCTTTCCGGACCACCTGGAGGAGAGCGCGAACACCACGCCGGAGCCGGTCGCGCTGCATGCGAGCCTCGCGCGCTTCCTCGGCGCCGGAGCGCGCGCCTGCGCCATGGAGGTGTCGTCCATCGGGCTCGACCAGGGGCGTGTGGAGGGCGTCGCCTTCGCATCCGCGGTATTCACCAATCTCACCCGCGACCATCTCGAGACTCACGGCACGATGGAAGCCTACGGCGAAGCGAAGGCGCGGCTGTTCGCGATGCCCGGCCTGGGAGCCGCGGTGCTCAACCTCGACGACCCCTTCGGCCGCACCCTGGCCGCACGCCTCGCGGGATCGGGCGTGCGGCGGATCGGCTACACGCTCGGCCGCGAAGGGCCGCGGCCGCCATGCGTGGAGGAGCTGTTCGCTGCGCGCGAGATCCTCGCCGGGCCGAACGGCCTGCGCTTCCGGATCGAGGCGCCGGCGGGCGGGGCGACGATCGACACCCGGCTCCTGGGCCGTTTCAACGTCTCGAATCTGCTCGCCGTCGCGGCCGCACTGTGCGCGAGCGGCGTCGCGTTCTCGCGCGCGGCGGAATTGCTCGGCAAGCTCCCCTCGCCCACGGGCCGCATGCAGGCGATCGGCGGCGCCGGAGCGCCGATGGCGGTGGTCGATTATGCCCACACGCCGGATGCGCTCGAACAGGCGCTGGGCGCGCTGCGCGAGGTGGCCCGCGCGCGCAATGGGCGGCTCGCGTGCGTGTTCGGCTGTGGCGGCGATCGCGATCGAGGCAAGCGCGCGCAGATGGGCGAGGTGGCCGCGCGGCTGGCCGACCGGGTGATCCTGACCAGCGACAATCCGCGCTCTGAAGATCCGCGCGCGATCCTGGATCAGATCCGCGTCGGTGCCGTAACCGATGCGATCGTCATCGAAGACCGGGCGCGGGCGATCGCCTTCGCGCTCGGCGAGGCGGGCCTCTGCGACGTGGTGCTCATCGCAGGCAAGGGACACGAGTCGTGGCAGGAGGCGGGCGGGGTCCGCCGGCCGTTCAGCGACGCCGCCCACGCGCGCGCCGCGCTCGAAGCCCGCGGAGGGGGCGCCGCATGATGGACCTGCTCGAGGCCGCAGTGGCGACCGGGGGCTCCGCGCTGGGCGCCAATCCTCGGTTCGCGGGGGTGTCGACGGACAGCCGCAGCATCGGCGCCTCGGAGCTCTTCGTCGCCCTGAAGGGTGACCGCTTCGACGGGCACGCGTTCGTCGAACAGGCGGCCGTGCGCGGGGCCTGCGCGGCGATGGTCGCGCAGTCCTGGTGGGAGAAACGGCGTCCGGTTCCTGAACTGCCGCTGCTGGTCGTGGACGACACCCGGCGCGCGCTCGGTGCGCTGGCCGCCGAGTGGCGGAGACGCTTCGATCCGGTGCTGATCGCGATCACCGGCAGCAACGGCAAGACCACGGTCAAGGAGATGTGTGCCGCGATCCTGCGCGAGGCCGCCCGCGCCGAAGGGCTCGACCCTGCCGCCGCGGTGCTCGCCAGCGCGGGCAATCAGAACAACGACATCGGAGTGCCACTGACGCTGCTGCGACTGCGCAGCTCGCATCGCGCGGCGGTCGTCGAGCTGGGCATGAACCACCCCGGAGAGATCGCCGCGCTCGCGGCGATCGCGCGCCCCGGCGTGGCGCTGGTCACCAACGCCCAGCGCGCGCATCTGGCCGGCCTCGCCTCGCTCTCCGAGGTCGCGCGCGAGAAGGGGGAGCTCATTCGCGCGCTTGCGCCCGGGGGCACGGCGGTGATCAATGCCGACGACGCCTTCGCCGGTTACTGGCGCGGGGTGGCAGGCACCCGTCCGGTGGTGAGCTTCGGCATCGAGAAGGAGGCGTCGGTCAGCGGTCGCTGGACGCCCCGAGGGCTGTCCTCGACGGTCGAACTCGTCACCCCGGCAGGCAGCGCGCGGCTGAGCCTGCGCGTGCCCGGCATCCACAACGTGCGCAACGCGCTCGCCGCGGCTGCGGCCACGATCGCCGCGGGAGCGCCGCTGCCCGCGGTCGTCGCCGGGCTGGAGCGTTTTGCCGGCGTTCCCGGACGGCTCCAGCCGAAGCCCGGACGTGGCGGTGCGAGGCTGATCGACGACAGCTACAACGCCAACCCGGACTCGGTGCATGCGGCCATCGACGTGCTGGCGGCCACCACCGGGCGCAAGATCCTGGTGCTCGGGGACATGGGCGAGATCGGCGAGGCGAGCGGCCAGTATCACGACGAGGTCGGCGGCTACGCCAAGAGCCAGGGGCTGGATCGGCTGTTCGCGCTGGGCGAGCAGGCCGGGCTCGCGGCCCGCAATTTCGGCGCCGGCGGCAGCCATTTCAGGCGCATCGAGGATCTCGTCGCGGCGCTCACGAAGGAGCTCACGCCCGATGCGACCGTGCTGGTGAAGGGTTCGCGCTTCATGCGCATGGAACGAGTGGTGGAGGTGCTGCTCGCGCCGTCCGAATCGGGCGAGGCGTCTCCGGCATCCGCCGCAGGAGGTGAATGAGGCGATGCTGCTCGCGCTCGCACAATGGCTGGCGAAGGACGTGCGCACCTTCAACGTCTTCGGCTACATCACGCTGCGCGCCGTGCTCGCGGCGATGACCGCGCTGGTGATCTCGTGGGTGCTCGGCCCGGTGGTGATCCGGAAGCTGACCGCGTACAGGATCGGTCAGGCGGTGCGCGACGACGGCCCGAAGTCGCACCTGACGAAGGCCGGCACGCCGACGATGGGCGGTGCGCTGGTGCTGATGTCGGTCGCCATCACCACGCTCCTGTGGGGCGATCTCGCCAGCCGCTATCTCTGGGCCGTGCTGCTCCTCACGCTCGGCTTCGGCGCGATCGGCTGGGTGGACGACTATCGCAAGGTGGTGAGGCAGGATCCGCGCGGGCTGCCGGGGCGCTGGAAGTTTCTCTGGCAGTCCGTCCTCGGCCTGGCGGCGGCGGTCTATCTTGCCCTCAGCGCAACCGTTCCCGCCGAGCTCGAGCTGATCGTGCCATTCTTCAAGACCATCGCCTACCCGCTCGGCGCGATCGGCTTCGTCGCGCTCACCTTCTTCGTCATCGTCGGCAGCAGCAACGCGGTGAATCTCACCGACGGGCTCGACGGCCTGGCGATCATGCCCACCGTGATGGTCGCGGGCGCGCTGGCGATCTTCGCCTACGTCGCAGGCCATGCCGGCTTTGCGCGCTACCTCGGCGTGCCCTACATCCCGGGCTCGGGCGAGCTGGCGGTGTTCTGCGGGGCGCTCGTCGGCGCGGGGCTGGGCTTCCTGTGGTTCAACGCCTATCCGGCCGAGGTGTTCATGGGCGACGTGGGGGCTCTGGCACTCGGCGCCGCGCTCGGCATGGTGGCGGTCGTGGTGCGCCAGGAGATCGTGCTCTTCATCATGGGCGGCCTGTTCGTCGCCGAGACACTCTCGGTGATGGTGCAGGTCGTGTATTTCAGGCTGAGCGGAGGCAAGCGGATCTTCCGCATGGCGCCGCTCCATCACCATTACGAACTCGGCGGCTGGAAGGAACCCCAGGTCGTCGTCCGGTTCTGGATCATCACGATCCTGCTCGTGCTGTTCGGGTTGTCGACGCTCAAGCTCAGATGAAACCTGAAGCGAACGTAATGCCCGCGAAATTTTCACGAACGGGTCGCGACCTTTCGGGTGGCCTGAACGGCCGGACGGTGCTGGTGCTCGGGCTGGGCGAGAGCGGGCTGGCGATGGCGCGCTGGCTGGCGCGCGAGGGCGCGCGCGTGCGCGTGGCGGATACGCGCGCCGATCCGCCGTTCGCACACGAGTTGCACCGCGCCGTGCCGGGCGTGCAGATCGTCGCCGGACCGTTCTCCGACGCGCTGCTCGATGGTGTGGAGCTGGTCGGCCTGAGCCCCGGGCTCGCGCCCGACCAGGCGCCGATCGTGGCCGCGCGTGCGCGCGGGATCGAGGTGGTGGGCGAGATCGAGCTGTTCGCCCGCGCGCTCGGCGCGCTGGGCTGGCGGGGAAAGACCAGAGTGCTCGCCGTCACCGGCACCAACGGCAAGACCACGGTGACCTCGATGCTGGGCGAGATGTGCCACGCGGCGGGACTCGAGGCCGTGGTGGCCGGCAACATCAGCCCGGCCGCGCTCACCGTGCTGATGCGCTGCCAGGATCACGGCCGGCAGCCGCAGGCCTGGGTGATGGAGCTTTCGAGCTTCCAGCTCGAGACGCTGGAGAGCCTGGCGCCGGATGCGGCGGTCGTGCTCAACGTGACCGACGACCATCTCGACCGCTACCGCGATCTCGCCGAATACGCCGCCACCAAGGCGCGCATCTTCGAGGGCGCGGCGGTCCAGGTGCTCAACCGCCAGGACGCGCGCGTGGCGGCGATGCGCCGCCGGGGAGCCCGCATGCTGAGCTTCGGGCTCGACGCGCCGCCCGGCGAAGAGGATCTCGGCATCGCCACGCGCGAGGGCCAGCGCTTCCTGGCGCAGGGCGCAGAGCCGCTGATGGCGGTCTCGGCGCTTCCGCTCGCGGGCGCCCACAATGTCGCCAATGCGCTCGCCGCGGCCGCGATGTGCCTCGCGATCGGGCTGCCGGCGGCGCCGCTCGCCGCCGCGCTGGCGAGCTTCACCGGCCTGCCTCACCGCGTCGAGCGCATCGCCGAGATCGAGGGCGTCGGCTTCTACGACGACTCCAAGGGCACGAATGTCGGCGCCACGCTCGCCGCGCTCACCGGGCTGGGACGCAAGGCGGCGCTGATCCTGGGGGGCGAGGGCAAGGGTCAGGACTTCTCGCCGCTCGCCGCACCGCTCGCGCGCCATGCCCGCGCGGTGGTGCTGATCGGCCGCGATGCTCTTCTCATCGAGCGCGCCATCGCGCCCGGCGGCGTGCCCATCCTGCATGCCGGGGACATGAGGCAGGCAGTCGAGCGGGCCTATGCCTCGGTCAAGCGCGGCGAGGCCGTGCTCCTGTCGCCCGCGTGCGCCAGCTTCGACATGTTCCGCAACTACGCACATCGCGCCGAGGTCTTCGCCGACGCCGTTCGGGCGCTCGGAGCGCGCATCACGGAGGCCGGCTGATGAGGATCGCGCTCGCGCGGATCAATGGGGTCAGACACGATAAAAATATCGTGTCTGACCCCATTTATCGGGAGTTCGATGCGGCGCTCGTCGTGCCCGCGGCTGCGCTGCTCCTGCTGAGCATCGTCATGGTCTATTCGGCCTCGATCGCGATCGCGGAAGCCAGCCGCTACACCGGCCATCAGCCGGCTTATTTCCTGATCCGCCAGGCGGCCTTCGTCGGCATCGGGCTCATCCTCGGCGCGATCGCGTTCCAGTTTCCGGTCCGGCGCTGGCAGCAGGCCGCGCCCTGGATCTTCGTCGGTGGCCTCGTGCTGCTGATCCTGGTTCTGGTGCCCGGCGTCGGGCGCGAGGTCAATGGCGCGCGGCGCTGGCTGCCGCTCGGCCCGATCAACCTCCAGCCTTCGGAGCCGATGAAGCTGTTCGCGGTGCTCTACGCGGCCGACTACACCGTGCGCAAGCTCGCCGATCTGGGCAGCCTGCGGCGCGGCTTCGTGCCGATGGCGCTGGTCATGCTGCTCACCGGCGCCCTGCTGCTGCGCGAGCCCGATTTCGGCGCGCTGGTGGTGATCGTGGGCATCGCCATGGGCATCCTGTTCCTCGGCGGCCTGCGGCTGCGCCCGTTCCTCCTGCTGATGGCCCTGCTCGCGATCGGCTTCCTGCTGCTCATCTGGCTCGAGCCCTACCGGCGCAGCCGCTTCATCGGCTTCATGGACCCCTGGTCGGACGCCTACGGGACGGGCTATCAGCTCTCGCATGCGCTGATCGCCTTCGGCCGCGGCGAATGGTTCGGCGTGGGTCTGGGAGCGAGCGTCGAGAAGCTCTTCTACCTGCCCGAGGCGCACACCGACTTCCTGCTCGCGGTGATCGCGGAGGAGCTCGGATTCGCCGGTGTGGCCGCGGTGGTGGCGATGTTCGCGCTCGTTGTCCTGCGCGCCTTCGCCATCGGCCGCAGGGCGCTGCACCTGGAGCGTGTCTATGGCGGCCTGGTCGCGCAGGGCATCGGCATCTGGATCGGCGCGCAGGCCTTCATCAACATGGGCGTGAACATGGGCCTGCTGCCGACCAAGGGACTGACCCTGCCGCTGATGAGCTTCGGCGGCAGCGGCATCGCCGCGAACTGCGTCGCGCTGGCGATCCTGCTGCGGGTCGACTGGGAGAACCGCCAGCTCATGCGGGGAGTGCAGCTATGAGCCGGCGTTCCACGGCGGGCGAGCGGTGAGGCGCTGCATGATGATCATGGCAGGGGGCACCGGCGGGCACATCTTCCCCGGCCTCGCGGTCGCCGACTACGCCGCGGGGCAGGGCTGGCGCGTGGTCTGGATGGGCAACCCCGAAGGCATGGAGGGCCGGCTGGTTCCGGAGCGCGGCTACGAGCTCGCGCGGGTGCGCTTTTCGGGCTTGCGCGGCAAGGGCCTGGCGCGGGCGCTGTGGCTGCCGGTGGCGCTGCTGCGCGCGTTCTGGCAGGCCTTCCGGGCGCTCGGGCGGGTACGCCCGCAGGTCGTGCTGGGCATGGGCGGCTACGTCAGTTTCCCGGGCGGGATGATGGCGGTGCTGCGCGGCGTCCCACTCGTCGTGCACGAGCAGAACTCGGTCGCGGGCCTGGCCAACCGCGTGCTCGCGAAGCTGGCCGCCCGGCGCCTGTGCGGATTCCCCGGCACCCTCGAAGGCTCGCAGTGGACGGGCAATCCGGTGCGCGACGCGATCGCCGCGATCGCTCCCCCGGCCGAGCGCTACGCGCGGCGCAGCGGGCCGCTGCGGCTGCTGGTGGTGGGCGGGAGCCTGGGCGCGCAGGCGCTCAACGAGACGGTGCCGGCCGCGCTCGCGCTGCTGCCCGCAGCGGAGCGTCCGCGCGTCGTGCATCAGTCGGGCGCGCGCAACCTGGAGGCATTGCGGCGGGCGTACGCGCAGGCCGGGGTCGAGGCCGAGGCCCTCGCCTTCATCGAGGACATGGGAGCGCGCTACGCCGCCGCCGATCTGGTGATCTCGCGCGCCGGCGCGCTCACGATCGCCGAGCTGGCCGCGGCCGGGCTGCCCGCGGTGCTGGTCCCGTTCCCGCACGCGGTCGATGACCACCAGACCGGCAACGCCCGCTTCCTCGATCGGGTCGGAGCCGCATTCCTGCTGCCGCAGGCGGAACTGTCGCCGGCCTCGCTCGCCGCGCTGCTCTCGGGGCTCGACCGCGCGAGGCTCGCGCAGATGGCCGAAAAGGCGCGCGCCCTGGCGCGTCCGGACGCGGCCGGCGCGGTGGCGCAGGCGTGCATGGAGCTCGCCCGATGAAGCACAAGGTCAGCCACATCCACTTCGTGGGCATCGGCGGATCGGGGATGAGCGGGATCGCCGAGGTGCTGCTCACGCTCGGCTACCGGATCAGCGGCAGCGATCTCTCGGAAAACGCCGCCACGCGGCGCCTGGCCGCGCTGGGCGCGGTGGTGCGCATCGGGCACGACGCCGCCAACGTCGCCGGGTCCAATGCCGTCGTCGTGTCCTCGGCGGTGGGGAGCGACAATCCAGAGGTGATCGCGGCGCGCTCGGCCCGCATCCCGCTGGTGCCGCGCGCGCAGATGCTCGCCGAGCTGATGCGCTTCAAGCAGGGCATCGCGGTCGCCGGAACGCACGGCAAGACCACCACCACCAGCCTGATCGCGAGCGTGCTCGCCGAGGGCGGTCTGGACCCCACCTTCGTCATCGGCGGCCGCCTGAATTCCGCCGGAGCCCACGCGCGCCTGGGCGGAGGCGAGTTCCTGGTCGCCGAGGCCGACGAATCCGACGCTTCCTTCCTGCATCTCAACCCGGTGATCTCGGTGGTGACCAACATCGACGCCGACCACATGGACACCTACGGGCACGATCCGGCCCGGCTCAGGCAGGCATTCGTCGACTTCCTCCACCGGCTGCCCTTCTACGGGGTCGCGATCCTGTGCGTGGATGACCCCGGCGTGCGCGAGATCCTGCCGTTCGTGTCCAAGCAGATCGTGCGCTACGGACTCGATGCGCAGGCGAGCGTGCGCGCCGAGAACCTGCGCGCCGAGGGCGGGACGATGCGCTTCGAGGCGCTGCGGGTCAATGGCAGCACCAGCCGGCTACCCGTCACGCTCGCGCTGCCGGGGGCCCACAACGTGCGCAACGCCCTGGCGGCGATCGCGGTGGCGGCCGAGGTCGGGGTCGGAGATGATGCCATCGTCAAGGCGCTCGCCGGGTTCAGGGGCGTCGGCCGCCGCTTCCAGCGCTGGGGCGAGGTGGCGGCCGCGGGCGGCGGGGCCTTCACGCTGATCGACGACTACGGCCATCATCCGGCCGAGATTGCCGCGACGCTCGCCGCGGCGCGCGGCGCATTTCCCGGCCGCCGGCTGCTGCTCGCCTTCCAGCCGCACCGCTACACCCGCACCCGCGACTGTTTCGAGGATCTCGTCCGGGTGCTCTCGCAGGCCGACGCGCTGCTGCTCGCCGACGTCTATCCGGCCGGGGAGGCGCCGATCGCGGCCGCGGACGGACGCACGCTCGCCCGCGCCATCCGGCTCGCGGGAAAGGTGGAACCGCTGTTCGTCGAGAGCATCGGCGAGCTTCCGGGACGAATCCTGGACGCGGCGCGCGACGCGGATGTGGTGATCACCATGGGCGCCGGCTCGATCAATGCGGTCGCGCCCGCGCTGGCGCAGGCCGCGGGAGCGGGTGATGTCTGAGCCGTTCGATGCGAGGAGCGCCTTGCGCGGCCTGATATCGCACGACGAGCCGATGGCCCGCCACGTCACCTGGGCGGCGGGCGGGCGCGCGCGGCATGCCTACCGTCCGGCCGACACCGCCGATCTCGCCGGCTTCCTCGGCATGGTGCGCGCCGACGAGCCGATCCTGATGGTCGGCCTGGGCAGCAACCTGCTCGTGCGCGACGGAGGCTTCGCCGGAACCGTGATCTTCACGCACCCGGCGCTGCGCGGGCTGCGCCGCAGCGACGACGGGACGATCTACGCGGAGGCCGGGCTGGCGAGCCCGAGGCTCGCCCGCTACTCGGCCAATAACGACCTTGCCGGCGCCGAGTTTCTCGCCGGAATTCCGGGAACGATCGGCGGGGCGCTGGCGATGAATGCCGGCTGCTACGGCGCGCAGACCTGGGAGCGGGTCGCGCGCGTGGCCACGGTCGATCGCGGCGGCCGCCTGCGCGAGCGCGCCATGGAGGATTTCGCGATCGGCTACCGCCACTGCGGCTCCAGAATCGCCTGCGATGAGTGGTTCGTGGGCGCATGGTTCCGCTTTGAGCCGGGCAGCGGCGTGGAAGCGCGTGCCCGCATCGGCGATCTGCTCCGGCGGCGCGTGGCCAGCCAGCCGCTGCGCTTTCCCAACGCCGGTTCGGTGTTCCGCAATCCGCCCGGAGGGCATGCCGGAGCGCTGATCGAGGCGGCCGGCCTGAGGGGCTTCGCGGTGGGGGGCGCGCGCGTCTCGGAAAAGCATGCGAACTTCATCGTCAACGAGGAGCGCAGGGCGAGCGCCACGGACATCGAGTCGCTCATCGTGCGGGTGCAGGCGGCGGTGAAGGACAGGTTCGGGATCGAGCTGGTGTGCGAGGTGAGGATCGTGGGCGAGGCCGCCGCATGACGAGGGACTTCGGACGGGTCGCGGTGCTCATGGGCGGCACCTCGGCCGAGCGCGAGATCTCGCTGCTTTCGGGAGGGGCGGTGCTGGAGGCGTTACGCCGCTGCGGGGTGGATGCGCATGGCTTCGATCCGCGCGACCGGTCGCTGTGCGAGCTGCGCGAGGATGGCTTCGAGCGCGTCTTCGTCATCCTGCACGGGCGCGGCGGCGAGGACGGCACGGTGCAGGGCGCGCTCGAAGCATTCGGCCTGCCCTATACCGGAAGCGGGGTGATGGCCTCGGCGGTCGCGATGGACAAGTGGCGCACCAAGCTCCTGTGGCAGGCCGCCGGGCTGCCCACGCCGCGCTACCGGCTGCTGGACGCGCACAGCGACTGGAAGGCAATCGTCGCGGAGCTCGGCCTGCCGCTGTTCGTCAAGCCGGCGCGCGAAGGCTCGAGCGTCGGTGCGGGCAAGGTGCTCGCCGCGGGCGATCTCTCCGCCGCCTGGCGTGCGGCCGCGCGGCACGACCCGCTGGTGCTGGCGGAGGAGTTCGTCGCGGGTGCCGAGCTCACCTGCGGCTTCGTCGGCGAGCGCGCCCTGCCGCTGATCCGGATCGAGGCCCCCGGCGGGAACTACGACTACGCGCACAAGTATTTCAGCGACGAGACCCGGTATCGCTGCCCGAGCGGGCTGGACGCGCGCAGGGAGCACGCAATCCAGGACCTCGTCATGCAGGCCGCGCGCCTGCTCGGCTGCCGCGGCTGGGGCCGGGCCGACCTGATGCTGACCGCCGCGGGCGAACCGATGCTGCTGGAGATGAACACCACGCCGGGCATGACCGGCCACTCGCTGGTGCCGATGGCGGCACGCGTGGCCGGGATCGGCTTCGACGAGCTGGTGTTGAGCATCCTGGAACAGGCGCGACTCGGTGACTGAGAGCCCATGGCGAAGCGCGCGCGCGAGGAAGACGGCATGGAGGATCGTTCCGGGATGACGGCTGCGGTGGCGGACTGGATCGCGCTCTTCGCGCTGCTCGCCCTGGCCTATGCCGGCGTGCTGGCCGCGCTGCGGCTCCCGCTCGCGCCGCTGCGCGAGGTGGTGGTGACGACCCCGGTGCGGCAGGTGACCGCGGCCCAGATCGAATACGCCGCGCGCACTTCGGTGAGCGGGAACTTCTTCACCGTGAACGTGGAGCGGGTGCGCGCGGCGTTCGAGAAGCTGCCCTGGGTGAGGCACGTGCAGCTTCGCCGGCGCTGGCCGGGCAGCATCGAGCTCGCGATCGAGGAGCAGGTCGCCGCGGGCGTGTGGAACGCGGGCCAGAGCGAGGCGCGGCTGGTGAATGTCCACGGAGAGGTGTTCTCGGCGGCGCTGCCCGCCGGGCTGCTTCCGATGCTCGCCGGGCCCGAGGGAAGTGCGGCCGAGGTGCTGGGGCGGGCGCGCGAGTTCGCCGGCATCCTCGCGCCGCTGGCACGCTCGCCGCGTTCGGTGGCGCTGTCCGCGCGCCGGGCCTGGCAGGTGAGGCTCGACGATGGGATGGTGATCGAACTGGGGCGCGACCAGCCGAAACTGCCGGTGAGCGAGCGCTTGAAACGCTTCGTGGGGAGCTACCACGCGGTTGCAACGAAGCTTCCGGCGCCCATCGCGGCGGCGGACCTGCGCTATCCGGGCGGATTCGCGGTCAGGATCGCCGCCCGCGGCATGGAGACGAAGGCGAAGCGATGAGCAAGGATGATCTGATCGTCGGTCTGGACATCGGCACCACCAAGGTGGTGGCGATGGTCGCGCGGCTGGGCCCCGAGGGTTATCCCGAGATCCTCGGCCTGGGCAGCGCCGAATCCAGCGGCCTGAAGAAGGGCGTGGTGGTCAACATCGAGGCGACCGTCAAGACGATTTCGCGCGTCATCCAGGAAGTCGAGCTGATGGCCGACTGCAAGGTGAAGGAGGTCTACACCGGCATCGCCGGCAGCCACATCCGCAGCTTCAACTCCACCGGCATGGTCGCGATCAAGGACAAGGAGGTCACGCCGGCCGATGTCGGGCGCGTCATCGAAGTCGCCCGTGCGATGCCGATTCCCGCCGACCAGCAGATCCTGCACACGCTCACCCAGGAATACATCATCGATGGGCAGGACGGCGTGCGCGAGCCCATCGGCATGAGCGGGGCGAAGCTCGAGGTCCGCGTGCATATGGTCACCGGCGCGGTCTCTGCCGCGCAGAACATCGTCAAGTGCGTGCGCCGCTGCGGGCTCGAGGTGGTCGATCTCGTCCTCCAGCCGCTCGCTTCCAGCGATGCGGTGCTCTCCGAGGACGAGAAGGAGCTCGGCGTGTGCCTGGTCGATATCGGCGGGGGCACCACCGACATCGCCGTCTTCACACAGGGAGCGATCCGCCATACCGCGGTGGTGCCGATCGCCGGCGACCAGATCACCAACGACATCGCGATGGCGCTGCGCACCCCGACCCCGGAGGCCGAGGAGATCAAGATCCGCCACGGGGTGGCGTCCGCCCAGCTCGCCGATCCGCAGCAGATGATCGAGGTCGCAGGCATCGGCGAGCGGCCCCCGCGCAAGCTTTCGCTGCACGCGCTCGCCGACGTGGTCGAGCCGCGCGTGTCCGAGCTCTACGAGCTGGTGCAGGCGGAGCTGCGCCGCAGCGGCTACGAGGAGCTGCTGTCCTCGGGCGTGGTGCTCACCGGCGGCTCGGCCGTGATGCGCGGGATGAGCGAGCTGGCGGAGGAGATCTTCCACATGCCCGCGCGGCTCGGCACGCCGCGCTATTCGGGCGCGCTGGCGGAAGTCGTGCGCCATCCGAAATATGCGACAGTCATCGGACTGCTGCTGGAGGCGGCGGCCCAGCGCCGGCGCGGGCTGGCGGCGCACGAGACACGCACCGTGAAACAGGTGGTCGGCAGGATGAAGTCGTGGTTCGAGAGGAATTTCTGAAGTGGCAGGCGCATCGCGGGGAGCACGGGCTTTTCGTGCTGGTAGAAAGGGCCGGGTTTCCGGCGATCCATTGACAGGAGGCAGGCATGTTCGAAATCGTTGAAAGCGAACCGAGCGGTACCGTCATCAAGGTGGTCGGGGTGGGAGGGGCCGGTGGCAACGCGGTCGACCACATGATCCGCGAAGGCGTGCAGGGGGTCGAATTCATCTGCGCCAATACGGACATCCAGGCGCTCAACCGCAATCAGGCCGGGCTCAAGCTGCAACTGGGCAAGACCGGGCGCGGCGCGGGGGCGATCCCGGATGCCGGCCGCAGCGCGGCGCTCGATGCGCGCGACACGATCGCCGAGGCGCTGCGCGGCGCGAACATGGTGTTCATCACCGCCGGGATGGGCGGAGGCACCGGCACCGGGGCGGCGCCGGTCGTCGCCGAAGTCGCGCGGGAGCTGGGCATCCTCACCGTCGCGGTCGTGACCAAGCCGTTCGCCTTCGAGGGCCGGCGCACGCAGATCGCGCAGGCCGGCATCGACGAGCTGGCGCAGCATGTCGACTCCCTGATCGTGATCCTCAACGAGAAGCTGATGGAGGTGCTGGGCGAAGACGTCAGCGTGCAGGACGCGTTCAGGGCCGCCGACAACGTGCTGCGCAATGCGGTGGGCGGCATCGCGGAGATCATCAATTTCCCCGGCCTCGTGAATGTGGACTTCGAGGACGTGCGCACCGTGATGGCGGAGATGGGCGTGGCCATGATGGGCTCGTCCTACGCGTCCGGCGTCGACCGCTCGCGGCTGGCGGCGGAGGCCGCGGTGGCGAGCCCCCTGCTCGAAGGCATCCACCTGTCCGGTGCGCGCGGCGTGCTGGTGAATATCACCGCCTCCACTTCGCTGCGGATGAAGGAGGTGAACGAGGTCATGAACACGATCCGCGCATTCGCCGCCGAGGATGCCCACATCATCTTCGGTGCGGTGTTCGACGAGGCGATGGAGGACAACCTGCGCGTCACCGTGGTGGCGACCGGGCTCGGGAGCCAGGGGCGCAGCGCGGCGAAGCCCGTCATCAGCGTGGTGAGCCGCACCGGCACGGACGACCCGCGCCCGGAGCCGTTCGTGAACTACCAGGAGATCGACCAGGTGCCGGCGGTGGTCCGGCGCAACCGGGCCAGCGCGACCATCGAGGCGATGAGCGCCAACGGCGTCGGCACCTACGACATCCCCGCATTCCTGCGCAAGCAGGCCGATTGAGGGTGCCCGGGATGGTAAACTGAACCGCTACGCACCAGCTCCGCACGACATGCTCAGACAGCGAACCCTCAAGACGCTGGTACGCACGACCGGTGTCGGCCTGCATACCGGCGCCAAGGTCGGCCTGGTGCTGCGTCCCGCCGCGCCGGACACCGGCATCGTGTTCCGCCGCGTCGATCTCGACCCGCCGGTCGACATCCGGGCCGATCCGTGTTCGGTCGGCGACACCCGGCTCGCGTCCAGCCTGGAGGTGGCGGGGGTGCGGATCGGAACCGTCGAGCACCTGATGTCGGCGCTGTGCGGACTCGGGATCGACAACGCGTGGGTGGATGTGGATGCGCCCGAACTGCCGATCCTGGACGGCAGCGCGGCACCGTTCGTCTACCTGGTCAATTCCGCCGGAATCGAGGAGCAACCAGCGGCGAAGCGTTTCCTGCGGGTGAAGCGCCCGATCGAGGTGCGGGAGGCGGACAAGTGGGCGCGGCTCGATCCCTACGAGGGCTTCCGGGTCAGCTTCTCGATCGCGTTCCAGCATCCGGTGCTGGAGAAGGCCGCCACCTCGGCTGCGTTCGATTTCGCGGAGGCGTCCTACGTGCAGGAACTCGCGCGGGCGCGCACCTTCGGCTTCATGCACGAGGTCGAGCACATGCACGAACAGGGGCTGGCGCTCGGGGGCAGCCTGGAAAACGCCGTCGTCATGGACGAATACCGGGTGCTGAATGCCGACGGGCTGAGGATTCCGGCCGAATTCGTGCGCCACAAGCTGCTCGATGCGGTGGGCGATCTGTACCTCCTCGGGCATCCGCTGCTGGCGGCGTTCTCGGCCCACAAGTCGGGCCACGCGCTCAACAACCGGCTGCTGCGCGCGCTGCTCGCCGAGAAGGATGCCTGGGAGATGGCGAGCTTCGCCGATGCGGCCGCGGCGCCTGCGCGGGTGGCGAGGCTGTTCGCACTCCAGAGCCCCTGATGTGGGTGCTGCGCGTCGTCGGTCTGCTGGCGGTGGCGGGGATCGGCGCGTCCATCGTCGCCTTCCTGCTCAGCCGTGACCGGCGCTACCTCGGCTTCGCCTGGCGCATCGGCAAGTACGCGCTGATCTTCGCCTTCGTGGTGATGCTCGCGTTCGCACTGGAGCGGCTGGCCGGAATGGCCTGATCCGGCGCGTCCCCTCAGCGGCTGCGCCGGATCAGCTGCTCGATCGATGCGCGAAGCGGCGAATCGGCGGGCAGCGCCGCGGCGAGCCCGGCGAGTCCCCGCTTCGCCCCGGCCGCGACT
>MNXU01000056.1 GCA_001872285.1 Betaproteobacteria bacterium CG2_30_68_42 | reverse complement strand
CGCCCGAGGGCGGCCGCACCGGCGCGGTTGCGCGCCAGGCGCCGCCCCGCGGCCGAGCCGCGGAAAGGCGAGCCGATGAACACCACGCGCCCCGGTCGCGGCTCGGGGTGCGCGTGCAGGCTCGCCGCGATCACCAGCCCGCCCAGGCTGTGGCCGACGAAATGCAGCACAGGAGAACGCACGGATGCGGCGAAGCGTGCCAGCGCCTGCGCGTTCTCCGCGAGCCCGCCGCGCACCGATCGGTATGCGAAGGCCCATACCCGGAAGCCCCGTTGGCGCAGGCGGCGCGCGAGAAATCCCATCACCCAGGGTCTCATCCACAGTCCATGGACGAGGATCGCCGCCTCGGGTTCCGCGCCGCGGAGCGATCCCTCGACCCCAGGCGACATCCGCGGCATGGTGTCGGCCTGCTTTACACCGCCTTCGCCAGAGCGTTCGTCATGGAATGATAAGGCCATGAAATTTCAGGGATCCGAGAAAAATCGCCGACCCGGCACGGCGTTTGCTACGGTGAAGACGCCCAAGCCGGGTCCTCGTTGGAGCGTACCCATGCCCAGGCAAGCAGGAGGTCGAGAAGTGCCGGCATACCCGGCCTGCGACAAGAGAGCTGGCCGCTTCGGACAATTTCCGGAGCGGTTTTTTTTGCCCGCGCCCCGGCCGATCACGCCGACGGAAGCCGAACCCATGCCCGAACGCCCTTGTCGTGATTGTCGATGCCCGCCGTGCCTCCATGGTATTCCGCGATCAGGCGCACGACGTACAGGCCCAGTCCGAGATGGGGCTCGCCGGCGGGGCGCTGGGCACGGAACGAGACGAGCGAGGTGAACAGCCGGCCGCGCTGCTCCTCGGTCAGCGACGGCCCCTCGTTCGCGACCGAGAGCCTGGCCTGACCGCCCGCGGTGCCGATGGACAGCGTGATCGCAGTGCCGGGCGGCGCGAAATCGGCCGCATTGGAGGCGAGCTTGTCCAGCATCTGTGCGGCGAGATCCGGCGAGCCGGAAACCATGACCGGCTCGGGCGGCGCCTGCCATTCGAAGCGGTGCCCCGGATACACCTGCCGGTAGCCCTCGACACAGCCGGTCACCACCGGCACGAGGTCGTAGCGCTCGCGCTCGGAGCCACGCAGGCTGTGCTCGAGGCGGCTCGCCTCGCTCATCCGCGCGAGGATCGTCGACAGGCGCCTGACGCCGTCCTCGGCGCGCGCGAGATAGACTTGCGCATCCTCGGCGGGCGGCTGCATCCTGAGGTTTTCGAGGGAGGAGCGCACGACGGCGATCGGGGTGCGCAACTCGTGCGAGAGCCGGCTCGCCATGGTTTCCAGATACGCGTGGTAGTGGCCGAGCTTCTCGAGCGCGCTCGAGAAGCTGCGCGAGAGGTCGCCGATCTCGTCGCCCGCGCTCGACCCGGAGGCGAGCCGCGTGATGCGTCCCCGGGCATCGACCGCATTCTCGGCTTCGTCGCGCAGGGCGCGGATGCGGGTCGAGAGCCGGTTCGCGAAACCCAGCAGTACCGCGGCGCCGAGCCCGAACACCACCAGCGTGAAACCGGCGAGGCGCTCCAGGGCGCGGTTGCGCAGGCTCAGGATCGGGCGCGTGGTCTCCTCGACCACGACGGCGCCGAGCACCTCGTCGCCGGCCCAGATCGGGTGCGCGGCCGAGACGATCACCGCGTTCCCGTCCGATCCGGTGCGCACGTGCGCCTCGGGCAGCCCGCGCAGGGCCTGCGTTACCTCCCGGCTGCTTTCCGCCATGCCCTGCGGTTCGGTCCCTCCCCGCGCGGGCGCAGGCGGCTTCGCCACCAGGGCGAGCAGGGGCCGCACCAGGCGCTGCATCGCACCCTCGACGCCTTCCGCATACGGTGCGGGTGTCGCCGCCGGCTCGATGCTGCCGGTGATGGAAAGCAGGCGATAGTCCCGGTTGATGACCCGGATGCGCGCCGCGTTGCGCTCGAGTCCCAGAAGGATCGCGTTGATCTCGCGGTTCTGCTGTTCGCTCTCCTGAGCCGGCGGGGGCAGGGCCGCTGGAGCCTCAGCGCTCTCGGGGGATCCGCGCCGCTCTTCCGCCGCCGCAGGCGCCTCGCCGCTGCGCGCCTGCGCCAGCGTCCGCAGCTCGGCCTCGGCCTCGCGCCGGATCGCGCTGTCGTCGCGCGGTGCGAGCCGCATCAGGGCAGGCCGGTCGTGCAGCGCGGTGGCAACCGCCCGCGCAGTGGCGATTAGCGCCTGCTGCTGGCCTTCGAGCAGCAGGCGCTCCATCTCCTGCACGTAGAGATAGCCCACCCAGGGCATGGGCAACAGGCAGGCCGCGACCAGCGCGAGCTTCGCGCGCAGGCCGATCGCCGGGCGCCTCATCCCGGTTCCGTCTGCATCCAGCGGTAACCCATCCCATAGGCCGTTTCGACCTGGGCGAAACTCGGATCCACCGCGAGGAATTTCTGCCGAATCCGCTTGATGTGGGAGGTGATGGTGCTGTCATCGACCACGACCTTGGCCTCGTGCATGAGCTGGCTGCGATCCTTGACGTGGCCGGGATACCTCGCCAGGGCATGGACGATCCAGAACTCGGTGAGCGTGAGCTCGACGCGCCGGCCGTTCCAGTCCGCCGTCATGCGCTTGAGATCGAGCCGCAGCGGCCCGCGTTCCATGATGTCCTCGACCGGCCGGGCCTCGCGCATCGCCTCCACGCGGCGGAACAGCGCGGCGATGCGCGCGAGCAGGTGAGGGAGGCTCGCGTCCTTGGTGAGGTAGTCGTCCGCGCCCATGCGCAGCCCGGCGACGATGTCGAAGTCGCTGTCGCGCGCGGTGACGAAGATGATCGGCAGGCCGGCGGACAGCGCGCGCAGCTCGCGGCACAGGGCGAAGCCTCCGTCGGTCTCGTCGCCCAGCCCGATGTCGATCAGGGCGAGATCGGGCAGGCGCAGCCGGAACGCGGCCATCGCCTCGGCGCGCGAGGCGTAGGCGCCGACCTCGTAGCCATGGCGGCGCAGCGCCTCCGCGTAATTGGCGCGGATCGCCGGGTCGTCCTCGACGATTGCGATGCGCTTGGGCATGAGCCCGACGACTATACACGAGCGCCGGCGGGCCTCGGCTGCCGGCGGAGGCACTGCCAGAATCCTGCCACATTCCGCCAGCACTTCGCCAGAACCGGTGCGCCCCCGCGCCAGCCTCGTGCGCTCCAATGCACCTGCGGGAAGCCCGGCCCGCACTCTCCTCACGGAAATGGACATGGACATGGACACGATCCGCAAGCCCAGGACGCTCCTCTCGGCGATCCTGCCCGACCTTGCACGCGCACTGGCGCTGAGCTTCGGTGTCGGTCTCGCGGCGAGCGCCGGACTCGCCGCAGCCGTGCTGCTCCTCGCCACGCACGCTGCCGGCGGGTAAGACACCATGTTGAACGATGCGGCTGCCTACTGCGGCGACGACGATCCCGGTTTCGGCATCGGCGTGGAGGCCGCATGGCCCCGCGCACCCGCGGCGGCGCAGGCGGTTACGGCATCGCCGAGCCGCAACCCGAGCGCCGCGGCCGCGCTTGCGCGCTCGATCGCCAGTTCGATCAGGCCGATGCTGTTGTCGTACCAGAACGGCTGCCCCGCCGGCGCCTCTGCGAAGATGCGCGTGTAAGCCAGGCGGCGGCCCGCGACTTCGAGTTCCCGGTCGTGCGCGAGGCTGCCCGCGCGCAGGCCCGTCATCGCATTGCCGTAGTGATCGATGTAGATCACCTGCGCCAGGTCGCCGGCGGGGAGCCGCACGTCCAGGCCGTGCACCGGCCTCACGCGCGCCGCCGGAAATTCTCCCCGTGCAAGCGCCGCGGCGATCGGCGCGAACAGGTCGCGGGCGTGGAAGGAAGCCGAAAGCCCGGGCGGCCGCCAGCTCACCTGCCAGGTCTCGGCGCCGGTGGCGCGCGCCGCGAGCACCGAGAGCAGTCCGTTGTCGGGTCCGACGAACCACTTGTCATCGGCGCGCACGAGCGCCGCCGCGCGCGCGCCGCCCACCCCGGGATCGACCACACAGACGAAGATCGATCCGGCGGGGAACGCCGTGTGCAGCGCGGCGAGCAGATGGGCGCCGGACGCGACGTCGAACCGTGGTGCCTCGTGCAACAGATCGATGAGCGCGGTGCCCGCCGGGGCCTCGCGCACGAGCGCGGCCTTCAACTGCCCGACATAGGGGTCGAGCGCGCCGAAATCGGTGAACAGCACGATCATGGCCGTCATTATCGCGCGCTCGCCCTACCCGCGAGCGGGCACACCGTGGCGCTGGCCTGGTACCTCAGCCAGGCGCTGTGGTGAGCATCGGCGGCGCGCAGGCCGGTTCAGAGCTTCTTGTGGCTTCCGTCGCACAGCGGCCGGGCGGCGCTGTGCTTGCAGCCGCAGAACCACACTTTCTCCGACTTCGCGGCCTTGTACTCGACGGGCATGAACGGTCCGCCCTTGTGCGAGCCGTCGCAGAACGGCTGCGTCCTGCTCTTGCCGCAGGCGCACCACCAGTAGCTCTTGCCGGCTTCGACCTCGACGCCATAGGGGGCTTTCTGTGCGACATGGGGACCGGGCATGGTGTGCTCTCCAGGTTGGGTGACGGGGCCGGCGGCAACGGATCGGATGATACCCGACTATCGCTGTCAAGTAGCGCGGCGATCGCGGTCTCCGCGGTCCTTTCGCCGCGCTGCAACTTGACACATGTTAAGGAAAGAGCGAGCCTGAATCAGACAATAATTCTCGGGGGGGAAAATGAAGGGGAGGACTCGAAGGGTCTTTGAAGGGGAGGACTCGAAGGGTCTTGGCACGCAGGTCGATGTGCCGCCCGAACGGGCGGAGCTTCATGGGGAGCGGTTCAACTTTCCAAGGGAGGAGAGCGTCATGACATCGGAGACATCGTTTCACTGCAAGACTCGCGTGATCGCACTGGCAGTCGCCGGGTTCGCCTGCGCCTACTCGGCGGGAGTGCTGGCCCAGGAGGTGGTGTCCGGGGTCAAGAAGGGTCCGGAATCCAAGGCGCGGGAGGCTCAGGAGGCCGCCTTCAAGGAGGCGACCGTGACCCACGAGGACGCCATTACGAAGCTCGTGGTCAAGCGCAACATCCCGATTGCCTACAGCTATATCGCGACCCTGATGCGCATTCCGAACGCGTTCGGCGAGGGGGCCGCTTGCATCGTCTGCCACAGTTCGAACGATCCCAAGCGCAGTTACCGCGGCTTGAACCTGGCGAGCTGTCAGGGCATCCTCGACGGTTCCGCGGAGCCGCCTGTCCGGCCCGTCGTCGTGCCGCGCCAGCCCGACAAGAGCCTCATGAAGACCATGCTGCGCAACAACCGCATGCCGATCGGGGTGGCCTTCGATGCGCCGATCGACACGCCGGCCATCACCATCGTCAAGAAGTGGATCGACGGCGGCGCGAAGGACGACGAGTTCTTCAAGAAGCAGGTGATGCCGCTGTTCAAGAGCCGGGAAGCGTTCGGCTCGAGGCTGGCCTGTGTCGACTGCCACATGTCGAATCAGGAGCCGCCCAGCTTCCACGAGCTCGACCTCACGAGCTACAAGGGCATCATGCTCGGGGCGGATTCGATCGCAAATGCCAAGGAGGGCAAGCCGGCTTCGAAGGTCGTGCATCCGGGCTCTTCGGCCACCAGCAAACTCTACACGCGTCTGATCGAAAACCGCATGCCGGCAGGAATCAGTCCGGCCCAGGACCGCGATCACCCGAACACGCAGATGCTGCTGGCCTGGATCAAGCAGGGCGCAAAGTGTGACTGAGGGCTGAACGGCGGGTGGTTGCGGTGCGTCGCAGGCAGGTGCTGGCCGCAGGGGTGGCGGCGGCCGTACTGCCTCTGCTTGCCTGGAGCAGGAGCGCGGGAGTCGAATTCTCGCTCGGCAGGCGCTGGCCGGGCGGCAACAGGACCCCGGCTCCGTTCGCGCTCTCCGGCGAGACGCTGTATGCGAACGGCGAGGCCGTGGCGGAGGGCTGGGACGTGGCGCAGGGAAAGCTGCGCTGGCGCCATCCGCTGGCCTCGGCCGCCGTCTTCCGGCCGCGCCTGAGTGCCGGGCTGGTGGTGACCGCCGGCCGCTTCTCGCTCGATGCGCGCGGCGTAGCCGACGGGCTGCCGCGCTGGAGCATCAAGCCGGAGCAGGAGCTCGGCGTACCCCTGGTCCATGACGGGCGCGTGTTTGTCGGTGACGGCAACCGCTTGCTGGCGCTTGATGCCGACACCGGCGCACGGCTGTGGGCGTTCGAGACCGAGGGGAGCTCGCGCATCGCGTACGCGCCCGCAGGCGGCGCCGGTCGCATCTATCTCGGCCCGGGAGACGGTCGGCTATATGCACTGGACGCCTCGAGCGGGAAGCCGGTCTGGCAGGTCGACCGGGGCGGCCGCTGGCAGTACCTGCGCCAGTTGCAGATCGCGGGAGATCTGCTCGTGGCCGGCGGCTATCACGACGAGATCTATGGCATCGAGATCACGGACGGCGCTGTCGCGTGGCGATTCGACGCGGGCAACTTCGTCAATTCCCAGCTCGTCCATGAAGGCGGCGTCTATTTCTGGTCGCCGACCGGCTGGCTGTACGCGCTGGACGTGCGCACCGGCCTCGCGCGCTGGCGCCACCGGACGAGCGATTTCCGGGGCCACATCCGCAGCGCCGACTGGGCGCCGGTGATGGCGGAACTGGCCGCCCATGACGGGGAACTGATCGTGCTGGCGATGGATCACGTGCTGCACCGTCTGGATCTGAAGACCGGCGACGAGATTGCGCGCCACCCGATGCCGGTGCCCCTGCGGCCCTTCGTCACTCTGGACGCCCGGCGCAACAGCCTCTGGGCGGCTTCCGTCGAGGGCGAAGTCATCGAACTGCGGCTCCGATGAGCGTGCCGCGAACGATCAACTCTGAGAGCGAGGAGCAGGCGTCATGAAAGGAGTCTGGAACAGAACCACCCGGAATGCGGCGCTGCTGGCTGCCGGCTTCGGCCTCGCGATGCCCTGTGCGGCGGAAGAGGCGCCGAACTGGAAGGAGGACACGCTCACCGGAGACTGGAACGGAGCGCGGGCGCGCTGGAGCGAGGCCGGCGTGGACCTGTCGATCGGACTCAAGGCGGACGTGCTGTCGAACCGCTCCGGCGGCATCGCCAGAGGGACCCGCTACATGGATCACTGGGACTTCGGCCTGAAGGCCGACCTGGACAAGCTCTGGGGCTGGAGCGGCACGACGGCCTTCATCGAAGTCATCAGCAATCACGGCGGAAGGCTCAACGAAACTCATGTCGGCAGCTTCAACGGTGTCGACAACATCGAGGTCGGCAAGGTGACCACCAAGTTCTTCAGTGCCTGGATCGAGAAGAGCTGGGACGAGGGCCGCTACGCGCTGCTCGCCGGCCTGTTCCCGGTGGATTCCGAATATTTCCTCACCGATGCCACCGCCGTGTTCCTGCATCCGACCGGGGGAACGCCCGCGGAGATCGCCCAGACCGGGCAGAACGGACCTTCGGTCTTCCCGACGAGTTCCTTCGGCGTCCGCGCGAAATGGCAGCCGAACCCGAAGGCCTACGTCCAGGCGGCGCTGCTCGACGGGGTGCCGGGCGATCCGAACAACCCGAAGGGAACGCACATCCAGTTCAACCGCGGCGACGGCACCCTGGCCATCGCCGAGCTGGGCCTGCGCCCCGAGGCGGTGGCCGAGCCGGAAGCGGCGGCTCCTGCGGCAGGCGGCAAGGCCGCCGCGGAGCCGGTCGAGAAGTACGAGGCGATCAGCCATTACGCGGTCGGCTTCTGGCGCTATACGCCGCGCTTCGACGACCTGGTCGATACGGACGGCGCCGGCAATCCGCTGCGCAGAAAGAACCGGGGCGCCTATTTCTTCGCCGAGCAGACGGTCTATCACGAGCCGGATCATCCCGCGCAAGGCCTCTCGCTGTTCTTCCGCTACGGCGTCGCGAGCGATGACGTGAATTTCCTGGATTTCTCCTGGACGACCGGGATTCATTACAAGGGCCTGATCCCGGGGCGCGACGACGACGTGTTTGGCCTCCAGTATCTGCGCTCCCATGCCGGAGCCAGAGGCCGCGCGTCGGTGCCGACGACGATCGAGAACGAGGATGCATGGGAAATTACCTACCGCGCCGCGATCACGCCCTGGCTCGCGATCCAACCCTCGGTCCAGCGCATCATCCATACGGGATTCGATCCCGCGCTCGGGAATTCCTGGGTCGCCGGCGCGCGCTTCGAGGTCTCATTCTGAGACGCATCAATGAAAACGGCCTCCGGGAAGGAGGCCGTTTTCGCAGGCTGGTGGGTTGTGTAGGGATCGAACCTACGACCGACGGATTAAGAGTCCGCTGCTCTACCAGCTGAGCTAACAACCCGCGGGCGAAAGTCTAGCATACTCGTTGCGGGATGCCACGATCCCTGGCCCCGTGGAGGTGGAGTTCGATTGGCCGCAGGGTGCAATGGGCGGAGCGCATTGCACCGGATGGTCCGCACTCGGCGCAGTGGTCCGCGATCTTGCAATGGCCCGCGATCTTCAGCGGACTTCGGCCGGCGGCTGCGCCGGTGCGGCCGCCCCGCTCGCTTCGGTGCTCCGGGGCACCGGTTCGCCCGAGCCGGGCGCAGCGCCTGCCGGCGCGGGAAGCGGAGGGTATGGTTTGGCGGCGAGCGGGGAGGATGCGGGTGCGGGGACGGCAGGGGTCGCCGGAGGAGCGGGTGCGACCGCAGGTTTGCGTGCGAGCGGCCGAGCCTTGCCGCGCAGGGCTTCCTCCTTGAGGCGCTGCCTTTCGGTCTCCGGGAGCGTTCCGTATTGCTGCCACTGCTTCTGGAGCGCGTTGCGTTTTTCGGGCGGAATCTTCTGCAGCTTCCGGTACTGGTCACGCGCCAGCCGCCGCTGATCGGGGGTCAGCGCGGCCCAGTCCTTCATGCGCTTCTGGACGCGCTGTTGCTCGGCGGCCGGCATCTTCGGATAACGCTGGGCGATGCCCAGCCACTTGCTGCGCCGCTTCGCCTCCATGGAATCCCATTCCCTGGCGAGCGGCGCGAGAATCTGCTGTTGCGGAGGGCTCAGACCGGACCATGCCGGAACCACCAGCGCCGGGGCGGCGGCTTCGAGCGGAGCAGCGGCCAACGCCAGCAACAACGCCAGCGTCCAGGCCAGCATCCACGCCGGGACCGAGGCTATTCCGGCGCGGACCGCTTGAGCCACTGAGGAAAGCCCTGATCGAGATAGGCGTTGATCGGCAGCTCGTCGGCGAGCAGCGCGGTATCGACTTCGGCGAACTCCGAGGCCTGTTCGAGCGACTTCCAGTAGGAGAACCCGCCTGCGGCCAACGCGAGTGCCGCGACCGCCGCGATCGCCCGCAGCGCGGGGACAAGCTCGTCGACGGAGGCGAAGCCGCCGCCTGCAAGCCCGATGCGCAGGGGCGCAGCAGCCGCATGCGCGAGCGCGTTCTCGCGTGCGATGCGCAACCGCTGCGCCGTGGCGGGCGCGAGGTCGGCAGCGGCCAGGTCGAGATGCCGGCACAGTCTGAGCGCGAACTCCCGCTCGTTCTTCATAGCTCGATTCCTTTCGCCCTGAGTGCTGCCGCCAGGGTGTGTACGGCCCGGAAGCAATGGGTCTTCACACTGCCTTCCGAACAGCCCATCGCGGCAGCAGTCTCGGCGATGTCCATGCCTTCCCAGTAACGCATGAGGAAGGCCTCGCGTTGACGCGCCGGGAGCCTGGCGAGTTCGCACTCGATGGCACCCATGGTCTGCACCTGGCCGAGCCGCTTCTCGGGAGAGTCCGGGACGTTTCCGTCGGACTCGGCTCCCATCGTTTCCAGCGGATCCGCGTCTTCGTCCTCCGCAGGCGCGAACGATGACAGCAGGGTCGTCCACAGCGTACGAATCTTACGCCGGCGGAACGCGTCCCGGATCGTGTTCTGGAGGATGCGCTGGAACAGCATCGGAAGCTCCGCGGCGGGCTTCGCGGCGTACTTCTCCGCGAGCTTGAGCATCGAGTCCTGGACGGCATCGAGCGCGCCCTCCTCGTCGCGCAGCGCGTAGAGCGCCTGTTTGAAGGCGCGCCGCTCGGCGGCTGCGAGGAAATCCGACAGTTCGGTTCGGGTGGCCAGCTTGGAGCCTTTTCGGCGCCGGCCCGCGATGTCGAGACGAAGTCGCCTTGACCAAACGCAGGCAAGCCATTAAGGTGATGCGCTTTGCGAAATCCAGCGGTTTTCTTCGGGTGCGGCGATGGTCTTGTCCGGTGCGGAAATTGTAGTCAGGTGCCTGCAGGAAGAAAAGGTCGAATACGTGTTCGGCTATCCGGGCGGGGCCGTCCTCTACATTTATGACGAGCTGTTCAAGCAGGAAAAGGTGCGCCATGTGCTGGTGCGCCACGAGCAGGGCGCCGTGCATGCCGCAGACGGCTACGCCCGTTCGACCGACCGGGTCGGTGTCGCGCTGGTGACCTCGGGTCCCGGCGTGACCAACGCGGTGACCGGCATCGCGACTGCCTACTGCGATTCCAGCCCGGTGGTCGTCATCAGCGGGCAGGTTCCGACCGCCGCCATCGGCCAGGATGCGTTCCAGGAGGTCGATACCGTCGGCATCACGCGGCCGTGCGTGAAGCATAATTTCCTGGTCAAGGATGTGCGCGAGATCGCGCCCACGCTCAAGAAGGCGTTCTACCTGGCGAAGAGCGGGCGTCCGGGCCCGGTCGTGGTGGACATCCCCAAGGACGTCAGCGCGAAGAAGTGCGAGTACGCCTATCCGAAGAGCATCGCGATGCGTTCCTACAACCCGGTGACCAAGGGACACCAGGGCCAGATCCGGAAAGCGGTCCAGTTGCTGCTCGATGCGAAGCGTCCGATGGTCTATTCCGGCGGGGGCGTGATCCTGTCCGAGGCCGCCGAGGCCCTCACGCGGCTCGTGCGCAGCCTCGGCTGCCCGGTCACCAACACGCTGATGGGGCTGGGCGGTTACCCCGGCACCGACGGGCAGTTCCTCGGCATGCCCGGCATGCACGGGACCTACGAAGCGAACATGGCGATGCAGTACTGCGACGTGCTGCTCGCCATCGGCGCCCGCTTCGACGACCGGGTGATCGGCGATCCGGCGGATTTCGCGCGGGTCGCGCGCAAGATCATCCATGTCGATATCGACCCCTCGTCGATTTCCAAGCGGGTGAAGGTCGACGTGCCGATCGTAGGCAGCGTCTCGAGCGTCCTGGAGGACATGCTCAAGCTGCTGGACGAGAACCCGCAGCGACCCGATGCCGCGGCGCTCGAGCCATGGTGGAAGCAGATCGCGGAGTGGCGCGGTCGCGATTGCCTCGCCTACGATCGCGATGCACCCGTCATCAAGCCGCAGTTCGTCGTGGAAAAGCTCTACGAGGTCACCGGCGGCGATGCCTTCGTGACCACCGATGTCGGCCAGCATCAGATGTGGGCGGCGCAGTTCTACAAGTTCGACAAGCCGCGCCATTGGGTCACCTCCGGCGGGCTGGGTACGATGGGCTTCGGTTTGCCGGCCGCGATGGGGGTGCGGATCGCGCATCCCGACGCGCAGGTGGCCTGTGTCACCGGCGAGTCGAGCATCCAGATGTGCATCCAGGAACTGTCGACCTGCAAGCAGTACCGGCTGCCGATCAAGATCGTCAACCTGAACAACCGCTATCTGGGCATGGTGCGGCAGTGGCAGCAGCTCTTCCACGGCAATCGCTACGCCGAGTCCTACATGGATGCGCTGCCGGACTTCGCCCGGCTCGCCGAGGCCTACGGTCACGTCGGGATGCGCATCGACAAGCCGGGCGATGTCGAGGGCGCGCTGCGCGAGGCGTTCAAGCGCAGGAAGGATCTGGTCTTCCTCGATTTCCAGACCGACCAGACCGAGAACGTGTATCCCATGGTCAAGGGTGGCAAGGGTCTCACCGACATGATCCTGTCATCCGAGGATCTGTGACACGGCGCTGAGCGCCGCACTTCGCGCGGTTTTCCTGCAACCTGAGTCAGGCCCACCTATGCGACACGTGATTTCACTGCTCCTGGAAAACGAGGCGGGAGCGCTTTCCAGAGTCTCGGGGCTTTTTTCGGCCCGTGCCTACAACATCGAGTCGCTCACCGTCGCCCCGACCGAGGACGCGTCGATGTCGCGCATGACCATCATCACCCGCGGCTCCGACGACGTGGTCGAACAGATCACCAAGCAGCTCAACAAGCTGGTGGAAGTGGTCAAGGTCGTCGACCTGTCGGAGTCCGGGCATCTCGAGCGCGAGCTGATGCTGGCGAAGGTGCGCGCCGTGGGCAAGGACCGCGAGGAGATGAAGCGCATGGCCGACATCTTCCGCGGCAACATCATCGATGTGACCGACTCGAGCTATGTCGTCGAGCTGACCGGAAACAGCGGGAAGCTGGACGCCTTCCTCGGCGCCATCGACGCTTCGCTCATCCTGGAGACCGTCCGGACCGGGGTGTGCGGGATCGGCCGCGGCGACCGGATACTGAAGATCTGACCTGAAAGGAACGACCCATGAAAGTGTATTACGACAAGGACGCGGATCTCTCCCTCATCAAGGGCCGCAAGGTCGCCGTGATCGGCTATGGTTCGCAGGGCCACGCGCATTCGCTCAACCTCCAGGACTCCGGGGTCAAGGTCACCGTCGGCCTGAGGAAGGGTGGAGCCTCGTGGAAGAAGGCCGAGGCCGCGGGCGTCAAGGTCAAGGAGGTCGGCGACGCGGTCAAGGGCGCCGACGTGGTGATGATCCTGCTGCCCGACGAGAACCACGCCGAGGTCTATCAGCAGTCGATCGAGCCCAACATCAAGAAGGGCGCGGCGCTCGCCTTCGCGCACGGCTTCAACATCCATTTCTCGCAGATTCAGCCGCGCGCCGATCTCGACGTCATCATGATCGCGCCCAAGGGCCCGGGGCACCTCGTGCGTTCGACCTATGTCGCGGGCGGCGGCGTGCCCTCGCTCATCGCCGCGTACCAGGACAAGTCGGGCAAGGCGCGCGACATCGCGCTGTCCTACGCCGCGGCGATCGGCGCGGCGCGCGCGGGCGTCATCGAAACCACCTTCCGCGAGGAATGCGAGACCGATCTGTTCGGCGAACAGGTGGTGCTGTGCGGCGGGCTCACCCATCTGATCCAGAACGGCTTCGAAACGCTGGTCGAGGCCGGCTATGCGCCGGAGATGGCCTACTTCGAGTGCATGCACGAGGTGAAGCTCATCGTCGATCTCATCTACGAGGGCGGCATCGCCAACATGCGCTACTCGATCTCCAACAACGCCGAATACGGCGACATCACGCGCGGCCCGCGCATCATCACGCCGCAGACCAAGGCCGAGATGAAGAAGATCCTCGCCGAGATCCAGAGCGGGCAGTATGCGAAGGAGTTCATCCTCGAGAACCGGGCGAACGCGCCGACGCTGAAAGCCGGCAGGCGGCTGATGGCCGAGCATCCGATCGAGAAGATCGGCGAGCGTCTGCGCGACATGATGCCCTGGATCCGGAAGAACCGCCTGGTCGATACCTCCAGGAACTAGCCGGCGGCGTCCCCCTCCTGGGCAAGGAAACGCATCCGCCGATCGCCCGCGAGGGCTGGCCGTTCGTCGCGGCCACGTTCGCGCTCGCACTCGCCGTGGCCGGCCTGGCCGGCTGGTGGTGGAGCGCGCCGGCGTGGCTCGCCCTCGCGTTCGTCGCGCAGTTCTTCCGCGACCCGCCGCGCACCCCGCCCGAGGGCGCCGGCAAGGTGCTTTCGCCCGCCGACGGACGGGTGGTCGCGGTCGAGAAGACCCGTGACCCCTTCCTCGACCGCGAGGCGATCAAGGTGAGCGTGTTCATGAACGTCTTCAACGTGCATTCGAACCGCAGCCCGGTCGATGGCGAGGTGAGGCAGGTCTGGTACCACCGGGGATCTTTCCTCAACGCCGCGCTCGACAAGGCCTCGCTCGAGAACGAGCGCAACGCGCTGTGGCTACGCACGCGTGAGGGCGCGGATGTGGTCTGCGTGCAGATCGCCGGGCTGATCGCGCGGCGCATCCTCTGCTATGTACAGGCGGGCGATGCGCTCTTGCGCGGCGAGCGCTACGGTTTCATCCGCTTCGGCTCGCGCCTCGACGTCTATCTGCCACCCGGGGCGCGCGTGCGCGTCGCGATCGGGGCCAGGGTGCGCGCCGGCGAGAGCGTGCTGGCTGAACTCGGCGCCTGAGTCTGCCGCGCGCCGTTCGTTCGCCGTCCGCGACCGCTCGTCCGGATGCGCTGGCCTGCGGGGGGCCGGGGGGTCTATTCTCCGGCCGACCCCATTCCTGCGAGTGCCACGAGTGAACACGCCGCGCGCCCATTCCGGATTCACCCTGATCGAGATGCTGATCGTGGTGGCCATCATCGGCATCCTCGCTGCGATCGCGCTGCCGGGATATCAGGACTACGTCCGGCGATCGAAGCTCGCCGAAGCGACATCGCAGCTCTCCGACCTACGGGTGAAGATGGAGCAGTGGTACCAGGACAACCGCAAGTACACCGACGCCGGTGACGCCGCATGCGGCGTTGCGATGCCGGCGGCCCAGTATTTCACCTTCACCTGTGCGAACGGGGACCCTCAGTCCTTCGTGCTCACGGCGACCGGCGTCGCCGCGCAGGACATGGGCGGATACACCTTCACCATCGACCAGGCCAACGCGCGGCAGACGACCGCCTTTCCCGGCGCGGCCGGCCTGCCCAAGAGCTGCTGGATCTACCGGAAAGGGGACGGCTGCTGATGTTCTCGCCGGAGGCGCGGGAGGGAGGCTTCACGCTGGTCGAGATGATGATCGCAGTGATCATCCTCGCCATCATCGCCACGCTCGCACTGCCCTCCTTTCAGACCATGATCGAGAACCAGCGCCTGCGCACCACCGCCGAATCCGTTCTCGCCGGATTCCAGCTCGCCCGGGCGGAGGCGATCCGGCGCAATGCGCGCGTGCGCCTGGTGATGGCGGGCGCCGGCTGGACGGTCGAGCTCGATGACGACATCGGCATCGACATCCAGGTGCGTCCCGCCGGAGAGAGCGGCGGCTCGCTCACGGTCACGCCCACCCCGGGCGATGCCACGATCGCGACCTACAACGCCTTCGGACGCCTGGTCGCCAACGCGGACGGGAGCGCCAGCATCACGCAGATCGACTTCTCCATCCTGGGCAACGTCCGGCCGCTGCGTGTGCAGCTCAATACCTCCGGGATGATCCGCATGTGCGAGAACTCCACCTACCTCAATGCCGGCGATCCGCGCCGCTGCGACTCATGAACGCGCATCGGGGCGCGCATCGATGTGAATTCCCGCGGACGGGCCGGCAGCGCGGTGTCGCGCTGCTGGAGGCGCTGATCGCGATCCTGGTGTTCTCGATCGGCGTGCTGGGCCTGATCGGGCTGCTCGGCATCTCGGTCAAGAGCAGCGCGGACGCGAAGTACCGGGCCGACGCGGCCAATTTCGCCGACCAGATCATCGGCAGGATCTGGACGGACCAGGCCAGCGCCGCGGCCACCGCGCACAATCCGACCTCTCCGCTGGATGCGACCGCCCGGTGCACCGCTGCCGGCGGCGGTACCGCCTCGTCCAATGCGAATGTCGTGAGCTGGCTGGCCGCGCTCGCCGCGGCCCTGCCCGGTGCAACCTCGGCGCGCCAGCAGATCACGGTCACGGGCACCGATCCGATCGTCGTTACCGTCACCGTCTGCTGGCACGGTCCCCAGGACAAGGATGCCGCCGGAAATGATGTCTTCCACAACTACACGGCGACGGCGCAGATCGCCGGCTGACATGAGCACCCGGGCGAACCTGTCGAGGCAGCACGGCTTCAGCCTGATCGAGGCGATGGTCGGCATCACCGTCGGGCTGATCGCGGTGCTCATCATCAGCCAGACCTTCATCAGCTTCGAGACCCAGAAGCAGACCACCACCGCGGGCGGGGATGCGCAGGAAAACGGCCTGATGGCGCTCAGCATGATCGAGGAACACGTGCGCAGCGCGGGTGCGGGGCTGGCCGATCCCGAGTTGCACAAGTGCGCGAACTATTTCAGCTATTACGATCCCGATCCCGGCTCCGGACCGGGTGGCGCTCCACTGCCGGATCTGTCGACCGCGCCGCTCAGGATCGTCGATGGGGGCGCCGCCGGCTCGGACACGGTCATCACCGGTTCGAGCGCATTCATCGGTTCGGTGCCCGCCATCATGGAGGGGGATTTCCTCAAGCCATATACGCGATTCGCCATCGACCGCACCGCCAACGTGTCCTTTTCCAACAACGACCGGGTGCTGCTGGTGCAGCCCGACAAGAAAAACTGCATGCTGATGCAGGTCACCGTGTGCGAGGCCGAACCGGACAACGATTCCGCCACCTGCGCTGCCGTGAAGGAGCTCGTCTACAAGCCCGGCGCGCCTTACAACCCCGACGCCGCCTACCAGACCCTCCACGGCTGGCCCGATTTTCATGCGATGGAGGGCAAGACGCGGATCTACAAGATGGGCCGGGCAGCGGGTGTGGGGATGGCGACGACGAGTTATTCCGTGGCCGGCGGGCAGCTCAGGGCGCAGTCCGGCCAGCTCGGGGCCGCGATCACGACCGAGGATCTGGTGCGGAACGTGGTGAGCCTGCAGGCGCGCTACGGCATTGCCAATCCGGATTCGGAAAACGTCAACGGCTGGGTCGATGCGACCGGGGAATGGGTGTTCGGCACCCTGGATGCGACACACATCAGGCGCATCAAGGCGCTGGAGGTTCTCGTGGTGACGCGCTCCGAGCGGCGCGAGCCCGCCGAGGTCACTTCGGATGCGTGGTTCGCCGCGCAGATCGGCGATGCGGGAATGCGCGATGCGGTCGCGAACAGCATCAAGGCCGCCTTCCCCGACGGGGAATGGGCGCACTATCGCTACAAGATCTACACCAATGTCATCGCGCTGCGGAACGTGCTATGGCCAGACATCAAGTGAGCATCGGCTGCCGCGTGCGCGAACGCCAGCGGGGCGCGGCGCTGTTCATCGCGCTCATCGCGCTAGTGTTCATGCTGCTGGGCGGGCTGGCGCTGGTGCGCTCGGTGGATACGGCCAACCTGATCGCAGGAAACTTCGCCTTCCGCCAGGCGACCCTCCAGGCGTCCGACGCGGGGGTCGAGGCGGCCTTCGCCCGGCTCGGGGCGCTCGCGGGTGCGTTCGAAGCGGATGCCGCCGGCTACTCGGCGCTCTGGGACGGAAAGGACGAGCCGGGCGATGCGGACTGGGCGCGGGCGATAACGGGCACGACCCCCGGCGGTGTCTCGTACGCGTTCATCATCCAGCGCCTGTGCACCAGCGTGCCGGGCAGCGATCCACGCGATGAGTGCATCTCGGGCGACCCGGACCCCAAGGTCAAGAGCGGCGGTGTCGACGATTCACCGTTCCCCGTGCCGACGTCGGTCTACTACCGTGCGACGATCAGGGTTCAAGGCCCGCGCAACACCGCCAGGACCGTCCAGGCCCTGTTCTCGCACTGATCCGGCGCACTGCGCCGAGCCCGCAAGAGGTGATCCCATGACACGCCAGCCATCCTTCGCACGACCGCTACCGGCCTCGCTCGTCCTGGCCTTTCTGCTCGCATCGGCCGGACTCGCGCAGGCGGCCTCGACCGACATCGCAGACGTGCCGATGGCGGTCAAGAGCAGCGCCGCGCCGAACATCATGTTCATCCAGGACGATTCGGGCTCGATGCAGTGGGAGATGCTGCCGGACGATGTCACGTTCTTCGCATACCTCTATCCGCGGCCGGACGGTCTGTACGGAGGAACGGACTACACGAACGCCCTGCCGAATTACGAATCGGGCAATGCCTACAATGCGTTTTCGCGGTCGATCAAGAACAACAAGGCGTATTACAACCCGGCGATCACCTATCGGCCGTGGGTCGACTCGACCGGTGCATCGTGGCCCGCGGCCTCGCCCACTGCCGCCTATCACAACCCCGCACTGCCCGGGCTGGGCACGCGCAACCTCACCGCGAACAATACCGAGGAGGCCTGGTGGTGGAAGGGCTCCGAGTGGAAGTTTGAAAGCCACACGTTCTATCCCGCCGTCTACTTCCGCTACAACTCGGGTTCCGTCTGGAGCACCGGCAGCTACACCCGCATCAAGATCAACTCGAGCACTCCAACCTATACCAGCGATGGGCGAGAGAGCCGCACCGATTGCGCGTCGGCTTCGACGGCAACCTGCACCTACGCCGAGGAGATCCAGAACTTCGCGAACTGGTATACCTACCACCGCTCGCGGATCCTGGCCTCGCGCGGCGGCATCGGACGCGCCTTCTCGCAGCTCGGCGAGGAGCCCAGGATCGGTTTCTCCGCGATCAATCAGGGCTCGACCAGCATCGACGGGGCGACGAGCCCGGGAGCGGTGGTTTCGGGGGTGCGGAAATTCGCCGGCTCGGATCGCGCCGCCTTCTTCGATACCCTGTACGGGCGCGCGGTTCCCGCCGCGGCGACTCCGCTGCGGCGGGCGCTCGATGACGTGGGCAAGTATTTCGAGCGCACCGACAACAAGGGTCCATGGTCGAAGACTCCCGGCACGGAGGACACCACCGCGCAGGCGGCCTGCCGGCAGAACTATTCGATCCTGATGACCGACGGCTATTGGAACGGCGCTGCGGCTTCGACTGCGGCTGCCCGGGCGAACGTCGATGGCACCGACGCAGCCGCGATCACCGGCCCCGCGCTGCAGAAGGATGACGGCAGCGACTACTGCCAGGCGCCTGCGACGCTGGCCGGCAGCACCTGCTCCTACACCTACACGGCCGCCGCGCCGAGTTCCGACGGCTGGGACAATACGCTCGCGGATATCTCGATGTATTACTGGGGCCGCGACCTGCGCCCCGACCTCGACAACATCGTCCGGCCGAACATCATCGATCCGGCCAAGACTGCGGAGCCCTCCAACAGCCTGGACCCGGCGTTCTGGCAGCACATGGTGACCTACACCGTGGGGCTCGGGGTTGTGGGGAGCGTCGATCCGGCCACCTGCCCGCCGCCGTATTCCGCCGCCGGCTGCGCGTCGATCTCCTGGCCGCAGCCCACGGATGGGGCCACGAGCCCGAATATGGACGACATGTTCCATGCGGCGATCAACGGGCGCGGCGGATTCTTCAGCGCGTCCGACCCGGATGTCTTCGCCGCGAGCCTGAGCGCTGCGCTCACCGACATCATCGGGCGCACCGGAGCGGCCGCGGCGGTGGCGGTGGCCAACGCCCACGTGACGGTGGGCGAGAACCAGTCGTTCGAATCCTCGTACAAGTCCGGCGACTGGACCGGGGATCTCGTCTCGTTTCCGATCGATCCCGCCACCGGAGTGCAGGATACCGCCTCCCCGCTGTGGGCCTCGCCGGCGCAGGCGCAGCTCGACGCCCGCACGGCAGACAGCCGGTTCCTCATCAGCTTCAGCGGCACCGCGCCCTGGAACGGCACCACGCTCGGCAACCAGGGCATCCAGTTCCAGCCCACCGGCGCGGCGACCGCGACCAAGCTCTCGGCCGCCCAGCAGGCCCTGCTCGATACCGCCACCAGCCCGCCGGGACCGGCGGATGGTGCGAACGTCCTGGCCTGGCTGCGCGGAGATCGTTCGAAAGAGGGCAGCGATTACCGCGCGCGCAGCCATGTGCTCGGCGACATCATCAACGCCGAGCCGGTGATCGTGGATCGGCCGCGGGCGAACTTCACCGACCCGTGCTACGGCAGCAGCGATCTCGCCCTCGGCTGCGCGACCTCCTACAAGAGCGCGCAGGCGGCGCGCGACCGGGTGGTGCTCCAGGGTGCCAACGACGGCATGCTGCACGCATTCGATTTCGCGACCGGCGCCGAGAAGTGGGCCTATGTGCCCAACCTGGTGATGGGCAGCCTGAACGCGCTCAGCCACAAGGTCGGCTTCCAGCACCAGTACTTCGTCGATGCCACGGGGATTTCCAGGGATGCGGATTTCTGCAAGGCGCGGGTGAGCGCCGCCGCCTCGGCCTGGTGTGCCGGTTCCGACTGGCGGACGATCTTCGTGAGCGGTCTGGGCAAGGGCGGGCGGGGCTACTTCGCGCTCGACGTCACCGCGCCGGTGGCCGCGAGCGAGGCCGCAGCAGCGGCAAAGTCGCTCTGGGAATTTCCGCACTCGGGCACTCCGGCCGCAGACAGCAAGAATGCGGGCTACAGCTTCGGCGCGCCCATCGTCGCCAAGACGCGCGCCTTCGGCTGGGTGGTGCTGATCGCCTCGGGCTACAACAACGGCGCCGATACCGGCGGCGACGGACTCGGTCATCTGTACGTACTGAGCCCGATCAGCGGGGAGATTCTCGCGCAGCTCGCCACCACGGCCGGCAGCTCCGGAACGCCCTCCGGGCTCGCGTACCTGACCGCATTCGCGCTGAGTGGCAGCGTGGATGCCACCATCGAACAGGTCTATGGGGGAGACCTGCTCGGCAACGTCTGGCGGTTCGATCTCTCTTCCGCGGATTCGGCCACATGGACGGTACGCAAGCTCGCTGCGCTGGTCGATGGCAGCGGCACGGCCCAGCCGGTGACGACCCGGCCGCAGTTGGCGACCGTCACCACGAGCGCCGGGATCAAGCGCTTCATCTTCGTGGGCACGGGCAGGTACCTGGGCGATTCGGACGTGGCGACGACCGGAACCCAGACCATGTACGGGCTGATCGACGATCTCGGCGACGCGCCGGAGATCACGCCGCTGCGCTCGAACCTGCAGCAGCAGATCCTCGGGGCCGGAGACACTGCCGAGGAGCGCAAGATCACCAGTCCGGCCGTTCCGGATTATTCGGTCAAGAAGGGCTGGTACATCGATCTCCCCGCCACCGGCGAGCGGATCGACACCCATCCCGCGCTCGCCCTCGAGGTCCTGGCCTTCACCAGCAACATTCCGAGTTCGGATCCGTGCAAACCGGGCGGCAGCAGCTGGTTCAACGTCGTAGACGCGACGACGGGGGCGGTTCCCGCCTACGGGGGGATCACCTGGGAGTCGAAGTTCCTCGGCGAAGCGCTGGCGAGCCGGCCGGTTCTGATCCAGCTCCCGAGCGGCGAGATCAAGGCCATCATCCGCAAGTCCGACGTGACGACTACCGTGAAGACCGTCGTTCCGGCCGGAAGCGGAGCCGGCGGACGGCGCATCTCGTGGCGCGAGATCATCACCCAGTAGGCGCCGAAGGGTGCGGATGCGCGCGCGGCCGGGCGTCATGGCGGAGGTTGTGGGCGATGCCGGTCGAGGCGCGGCTCAGATGGGTGGCGGCGGTCGCCGGCTCCGCTGCGCTCCACGCGTCGGCGATCGGGATCTTGGGCGCGGGTTCCGTGCATCCGGGTTCGGGGGCCGGGCCGCTCCATGCGGTCGCGCTCCAGGTGCGGCTCGCCGCTCCGCAGGCCGTGCTGCCCGTGCCCGCACCCGCACCGGAACCGATCCCCGAGCTGGATGCCGTGGCGGCGGTGCCCGCAGCGGCGCCGGGGCGGGCGGCGCCTGAGACCGGCGGCGGCATCCTTCCGGCGCCCGTCTATCTGCCGACCTCGGTGCTGACCCGCTCGCCGCGGCCGCTAGCGGAGCCCGATTTCGGCGACGAGACCGAAGGGCTCGCCCGGTCCGGTGGGGTCGTGCTGGAGCTGCTGGTGTCGCGAACCGGGACGATCGACGCGATCGAGGTGGTCGAGTCCGATCTGCCCGAATCCGATCGCAGGCGCGCGAGGCAAGCGTTCGCGGCACTCCGGTTCGCGCCCGGAGAGCTTCGTGGCACGCCGGTACCGGCCCGCATGCGGGTCGAAGTGTCCGTCGAAGCGGGACGCGGAGCACCTTGATCCGAACCGTTTCGGTCCGCGCACTCTGCGAGACAGCGGTCCTGTTCGCCGTCGCGGCGGGTGCGCAGGCGGCGAGCGCCGCTGCCGACCATTCGCAGGCCGTGCGCCTCGCCGTGGAGCACTGGATCGCCGTCCAGAAGCCGTCCGGATTCCTGCCCTACGGCTTCGACTTCCTCGAGGACAGGGAACTCGAAGCCGACCGTATGACGACCGCCCATCTGGCGCGACAGGTCAGCACGGCCGCGGTGCTCGCAGACTACTATTCCGGATCGCATGATGCCCGCGCCGCACAGGCGGTCCGCAGCTTGCTGGCGGCTTTCCGCGCGCACTCCCTGCCGATCGGCAAGAGCCGCCTGCAACGCGCCGTGGAGGCCACGCGCATCCTGTCCGTGCCGGCGGGCAGAACCAGGATCCGGAGCGCGCTCGAACGTCTCGGCCTCGCCTTCGACGGGCAGGGCCCGGGGAAAGTGCTGTCGCCCACGAGCGATCACGGCAAGGCGTACAGCGGGGCCGTTGCCCTCGCGTTGCTGACCGAACTGCGCTATTCGCAGGCATCCGCGGATACGAGCTTTTCCGACCTGCGGCGGGCATGGCTGGAAGGCCTCATGGTATTGCGGATCCCCGGCAAGGGGTTTCGCGTGCTCCCGACTTCCATCGATCCGACGCCTTATGCAGACGGGCAGGGGTGGCTGGCGCTGGCCCATTACCATCGTCTGTTTCCCGGGGACCAGCGCGTACGCGAGATGCTTCTCGATCTGGACCAGACCCTGATCGATCTCTACACGAGCGACACCACGATCGACTTCTATCACTGGGGTGCGATGGCGGCTGCGGTGCGCTATGCGGACACGAAGGACGCCAGGTTCCTGGAATTCATCGAGCGCCAGACCAGCGCATTCCTGGACCGCAGGCGGGGACCGGACGGAGACAATCACTGCGCGCTGGTCGAAGGGGTCGCCGACGCGGTGACCGCGCTGGCCTCGGGAGGACGGGGGGGCGGCGAAACGGCCGGGCGCGCAAGGCAATGGATCGCGCGGGAGATGGACAAGGCGGCGAGGCTGCAAGTCCGGCCGGGCCAGCAGGAGTTTGCATTCGCGGCCGCCCGAGTGAGCGCGCCGCGCGCACGAGAGTTCGCCGGCAGCTTCCTCGCCGGAAGGTTCGAACTGCGCACCCGGGTCGATTTCACGAGTCACTGCGTGTCCGCGATGATCAAGCTGCAAAGGCAGGAGGAAACCCTCGCGAAGCGGTGACCTCCTTTCCCGGCGTCGGATTATCTTACGCTGGCGGGACTCTGGTGCTGCGTCTTGGAAACATTGTTCATGGATATGAATTCGTTGGCGCATGAGGCACCGATCTTGCTTTGTGGTGCACAGGCTTCTGGATCGGCCAGTCGCCGTTTGAAGCGGAGGTCAATATGCGGAATTTCATGACCGGGCTGCTCGTGCTGCTGGCTGGCGTGGGCTCGGCCCTCGCTGATACGGTCGGCGGTCCCGGAGGCACCATTCCCGAGCCGGGAACGCTGGCGCTGCTGGCGGTGGCGGGCCTGGCGGGGCTGGGCATCGTCCGCAACCGCAGGAAGTAGGACCCGCGCAAGCGGGGTTCGGGCCGCCGCGGCTCGACCACGGCGGCTTGTTCGCGTCCGTAACATCCGGCTCGATCCGCCGGATGTCGGATTGCCTTACAGCTTCCTCACCCTGCGCGGCGCGGGGGTGAGACACCCGGCTCACAGGGCTTTCGGCAGCGGGAAGCTCACCGTCTCGCGGATGCCTTCCATCTGGACCGGGCCGCTCGCGCCCAGTGCGCGCAGCCGATCGACGACCGCGTGCACCAGTTGTTCGGGAGCCGAGGCGCCCGCGCTCACCCCGATCCGCTCGCAGCCGGCGAGCCAGTCCGGGTCGATCGCGGCTGCATCGTCCACCAGCCAGGCGCGCGCGCCGCGCTTTTCCGCCACCTCGCGCAGCCGGTTGGAATTCGAACTGTTGGCGGAACCGACCACGATCACGGCGTCGCAGCGATCGGCCAGACGCTTGACCGCATCCTGGCGGTTCTGCGTCGCATAGCAGATGTCGTCGCGCTTCGGTCCGGCGATGGCAGGGAAACGCTCACCGAGCGCGGCGACGACCGCGGCCGCGTCATCGACCGAGAGCGTGGTCTGGGTGACGTAGGCCACGGGCTTCCCGGCCGGAATGGGCAGGCGCGCCACGTCCTCCGGCTTTTCGACCAGGAAGGCGCCGCCTTCGATCTGTCCCATCGTGCCCTCGACCTCGGGGTGACCGCGATGGCCGATCATGACGATCGCGTAGCCCGCGGCGTGGCTGCGGGCGACCTCGGCATGGACCTTTGTCACCAGCGGGCAGGTGGCATCGAACACGCGCAGTCCGCGCGCCTCGGCTTCGCGCTTGACCGCCGGCGGCACGCCATGGGCGCTGAAGACGACGGTTGCCCGATCCGGCACTTCGGCGAGGCTCTCCACGAACACCGCTCCCTTGCGGCGCAGCCCTTCGACGACCGCGCGGTTGTGCACGACCTCGTGGCGCACGTAGATCGGCGCGCCGTAGCGATCGAGGGCGCGCTCGACGATGGCGATGGCGCGCTCGACGCCGGCGCAGAAGCCGCGGGGATTGGCGAGCACGATTTCCATCACAGGATCCCGACGATCTCCACTTCGAACCGGATCGCCTTGCCGGCGAGCGGATGGTTGAAATCGATCAGCGCGCTCTCCGCGGTGAGCTCGCGCACCATCCCGGTGTGCCTGCTGCCGTCCGGCGCCTCGAATTCGATCAGGGCGGTTTCTTCGATCATCTCGTGCTGCGGCAGTTCGGCCCGCAGGCGCCGTTCCATCAGCGCGGGATCGCGCTGGCCGAAGGCGTTCCCGGGTTCGAGCGCGAACACGCCGCGCGCGCCGGCCGCCAGGCCGATCAGGAGCCGCTCGAGCGTCGGGGCGAGTTCGCCATTGCCGAGCCGGAGCGTGGCCGGGGTGGTGTCGAAGGTCGAGATGAGTTCGGTACCGTCGGGGAGCGCGATCCGGTAGTGGAGGGTGACGAGGCTGTCGGGGCCGATCGTGCCGCTCATGGGATGTCCTTCGCGGTTCAGCCGGCCGTGCGGCGCCTGGCGCGCACGAGCAGGATCAGCACGACGCCGGCGCTGATCGCGGAGTCTGCCACGTTGAACGCGGGCCAGCCCCAGGTCCCGACGTGGAAATAGAGAAAATCGAGCACCGCGCCGTGCATCAGCCGGTCGATCAGGTTGCCGATCGCGCCTCCCAGGATCAGCGCGAACGCGAGCGGCGCAGCGGTTTCCGCGCGATGGCGGCCGATCAGCGCGATCAGCCAGATCGAGATCGCGCCCGCCAGTGCGACGAACAGCCATCGCTGCCAGCCCGAGGCATCTGAGAGGAAGCTGAACGCTGCGCCAGGGTTGTAGACATGCACCAGATCGAGGTACGCACCCAGGCGGATGGCTGTGCCCGCTTCGATGCGCCCGGCGATCCACGTCTTGCTGATCTGGTCGAGCACGACCACCACCGCGCTCAGGCCGAACCAGCCTGCGAGGCGCGGCATTCAGGCGTGGCGCCGCGCTTCGCCGGCGCCAAACAGGTTGGCGACGCAGCGGCCGCACAGCTCGGGATGCTTCGGGTCGGCACCGACATCCCCGCGATAGTGCCAGCAGCGCGCACACTTTGCGTGTGGGCTGGCGCGCGCCTCGATGCGTTCGGCCGAGGCATCGGCAACCCGGTGGATGTCCGCGCGCGAGGTGATGAGCACGAAGCGCAGGTCATTCCCGAGCGAGGCGAGCAGCTCATGTCTCTCGCCGCTCGCATGGAGGTCGACCTCGGCGGCGAGCGAGGAGCCGATCGTTCCCTCGATACGCAGCGCTTCGAGTTCCCGCTGGACCTGCGAACGGATCTCGCGCAGGCGCTCCCAGCGCTCGACGAGCGCCGTCTCGTCGCCTTCCGCGCCGGGCAGTTCGTGCCAGAGGTGCAGCATGACGGAATCGCCTGGGTGGATGAGACGCCAGATCTCCTCCGCGGTGAAGCTGAGGATGGGGGCCAGCAGCCGCACGAGCGACTCCAGGATGTGGGCAAGCGCGTTCTGCGCCGAGCGGCGTGCTGGCGAGTCCGCCGCCGCGGTGTAGAGACGGTCCTTGAGGATGTCCAGATAGAAGGCACCCAGATCCTCGGAGCAGAAATTCTGCAATGCCTGCACCGCCCGGTGGAACTCGAAGCATTCGTAGGCGGCGCAGACTTGCGCCTGCATCCTGCGCGTCAGGGCGAGTGCATAGCGGTCGATCTCGAGCCAGCGCGCGACCGGCAGGCCGTTGCGGGCGGGATCGAAGTCCGCGGTGTTGGCGAGCAGGAAGCGTACGGTGTTGCGGATGCGCCGGTAGCCCTCGACCACGCGCTTGAGGATCTCGTCGGAGATCGACAGCTCGCCCGAATAGTCGGTCGCCGCCACCCATAGGCGCAGGATCTCGGCACCCAGCGTGTCGCAGACCTTCTGCGGCGCGACCACGTTGCCGCGCGACTTGCTCATCTTGCGCCCCTCGCCATCGACGACGAAGCCGTGCGTGAGCAGCGCCCGGTAGGGCGCGCGGCCATCGAGCGCGCAGCCGACCAGCAGTGAAGAGTGGAACCAGCCGCGGTGCTGGTCGGAGCCTTCGAGGTACAGATCCGCGGGCCAGGAGGTCTGCGCGGCGTGGCTGCCGCGCAGCACCGTCCAGTGCGTGCTGCCCGAGTCGAACCACACATCCAGGGTGTCGCGCATCTTTTCGTATTGCGCGGCTTCCTCGCCCAGCAGTTCGGCCGGCTCGAGCCGGAACCAGGCCTCGATGCCCTCGCGCTCCACACGCCGCGCGACTTCCTCGACCAGCTCCGGGGTGCGCGGATGCGGCTCGCCGGTCTCGCGATGGAGGAAGAAGGGGATGGGTACGCCCCAGTTCCTCTGCCGCGACACGCACCAGTCCGGCCGGTTCGCGATCATCGCGTGCAGACGCGCCTGCCCCCAGTCCGGGTAGAAGCGGGTCGCCTCCACCGCCGCCAGTGCGGTGTCGCGCAGCGTGGACCCTTCGCGGCCCGGCAGCCGGTCCATGCCGATGAACCACTGGATCGTCGCGCGATAGATGACCGGCGTCTTGTGGCGCCAGCAATGCATGTAGCTGTGAGTGATCGTGCCGGCCGCGAACAGGCAGCCGGTCTCGCGGATCTTTTCGATCACGGCGGGATTCGCCTTCCAGACGTTCATGCCCCCGAAGAAAGGCAGATCCGGCGCGAAGCTCCCGTCACCGCGCACCGGGTTCAGGATCTCCTCGTTGCGCATGCCGTGGCGCTTGCACGATTCGAAGTCCTCGACGCCGTAGGCGGGCGCGCTGTGTACGAGGCCGGTGCCCGCGTCCAGCGCCACGTAGTCGGCGAGCAGCACGGGTGCGTCGCGATCGTAGAACGGATGCCGGAAGGGCAACCCCGCGAGCGCCGCGCCCCGGCAGGCTGCCAGCACCGTGCCCTCGAGCGCGTAGCGGGCGAGCGCCTGCCCGCGCAGCTCGGCCGCGAGCACCAGCAGCCCGCGCGAGGTCTGCACCAGCTCGTAGGTGTACTCGGGATGCAGATTGAGCGCCTGATTGGCCGGAATCGTCCACGGCGTCGTCGTCCAGATCACCGCGAACACGGGACCTTCCGGCAGCCGGTCGAGCCCGAAGGCGCGGGCGAGCCTCGGGCGCTGCGCATCCGCGAGCGGAAAACCGACATCGATCGCGGGCGATTCCCGATCCTGGTATTCCACCTCGGCCTCGGCCAGCGCGGAGCCGCACTCGAAGCACCAGTTGACGGGCTTCAGCCCCTTGAACAGCAGCCCGCTCCGGTAGATGGTTCCCAGCGCCCGGATCTCGTCGGCCTCGTTTCCGTAAGCCATGGTGAGGTAGGGGCGCTCCCAGTCGCCGAGCACGCCCAGGCGAACGAAATCCCGCTTCTGGCGCTCGACCTGCTCCGTGGCGAATGTCCGGCACAGCGCGCGGGCTCGGTCTGCGGGCAGATGCTTGCCGTGGAGCTTCTCGATCTGGTGCTCGATCGGCAACCCGTGACAATCCCATCCCGGTACGTAGGGCGCGTCGTAGCCGGCCAGGGTCTTGGAGCGGACGATGATGTCCTTGAGAATCTTGTTGACCGCATGGCCGATGTGGATGTCGCCGTTGGCATAGGGCGGTCCGTCATGCAGGATGAATTTGGGCCGGCCCGCCGCAGCGCGGCGGATGCGGCCGTACAGATCGTTCGCCTGCCACTCGCCCAGCCAGCCGGGCTCGCGCCGGGCGAGATTCCCGCGCATGGGGAAGGGCGTATCGGGGAGATTGAGCGTCTTGCGGTAGTCGGTCATCGGCGGTCAAACCAATCGGCGTTTCGGGTGGAACTCAGACGGGTGCGGCGGCGCACGCGGCAGAGATGGCGCGCTCGGCGAAGAACGCGCGGGCGGCCTCGACGTCGCGCCCGATCTGCGCGGAGAGCGCGGCGAGACTGTCGAACTTCGCCTGCTCGCGCAGCTTGCGGAGAAATCCGACGCTCAGGTGCGCGCAGTAAAGATCGGCCTCGAAATCGAGCAGATGCACTTCGAGGCTCGGGCGCGCGGTGCTGTCCACGGTGGGGCGCACGCCGAGGTTCGCCACGCCCGGCCGCAGGGCGCGGCCGATGCCGGAGACCTCGACCGCGAACACGCCGGTCATCGGCAGCCGGTTGCGTCGCAACTGGATGTTGGCGGTCGGGAATCCGATCGAGCGCCCGCGCGCATCCCCGTGCAGCACCCGCCCCGCGATCGCGTAGTTGCGCCCGAGCAGCCGCGCGGCATGGTCGAGGTCGCCGTGCTGCAGCGCGCGGCGAATGGCCGAACTCGACACCCGCTCGCCATCGATCTCAACGGTCTGCATGGCCTCGACCGCGAAGCCGCGCTCGGCTCCCGCGAGCCGCAACAGGGCGAAGTCGCCGCTGCGCCCCTTGCCGAAGCGGAAGTCGTCGCCCACGATGAGGTGGCGCGTCGCCAGTCCGTGCACCAGGATGCGGTCGATGAATCGCTCTGCCGTGAGGTGTGCCATGCGTTCGTCGAAGCGGCACACATGGACGCGCTCGACCCCGTTCGCTTCGAGCAGGGCGAGCTTCTCGCGCAGCGAGGTCAGGCGTGCGGGCGCCGAGGTGGGGGAGAAATACTCGCGCGGATGGGGTTCGAAGGTCATCACCGTGCCCGGAATCCCGAGGTTCCCGGCATGGGCGGCGAGCAGCGAGAGCAATACCTGGTGACCGCGATGCACGCCGTCGAAGTTGCCGATCGTGAGCACGCAGGGCGTATGGGCGCTCTCTGGAATGCCGCGAAAGACGAGCATTTCTACGGGGACGAACGAAACCGGCAATTATACGCGCCGGGTCGCAGTTCAAAGACCGGCCAGCTTGTATCGTGCGAGCGGAGGGTTCTTCGCGAAGTAGCGCCGGATGCCGCGCACGATGGCATCGGCGAGCCGGTCCTGGTAGGCCTCGTCGTTCAGCCGCCTTTCCTCGTCCGGATTGCTGATGAACGCGGTCTCGACCAGGATCGAAGGAATGTCGGGCGCCTTGAGCACGGCGAAGCCGGCCTGCTCGACGCCGCTGCGGTGCAGGGTATTGACGGTCCCGAGTTCGGTGAGCACATCCTTCGCGAGCTTGATGCTGTCCTGGCTGGTCGCGGTCTGCGACAGGTCGAGCAGCGTGCGGGCGAGCCAGGGGTCGGCGCGATCGAGATTGACGCCGCCGACGAGGTCGGCCTCGTTCTCGCGCTGTGCGAGCCAGCGCGCGGCCGAGCTGCTCGCACCGCGCTCCGAGAGCACGAACACGCTCGATCCGCGAGCGGTCGGCTTCAGGAAGGCGTCGGCATGGATCGAGACGAACAGGTCGGCCTGCAGGCGCCGTGCCCTGGAGACCCGTTGGCCGAGCGGGATGAAGTAGTCGGCGTTGCGCGTGAGCACTGCCCGCATGTTGGGTACCGCGTCGATCTTCGCCTTGACGCGTTTCGCGACCGAGAGGGTGACATGCTTTTCGTAGCTGCCGCCACGCCCGACCGCACCGGGGTCTTCGCCGCCGTGACCCGGATCGAGCACGATGGTGACCATCCTGCGCAGCCGTGGCGGGCCGCCTTCGGCCACGCCCGCGCCCTCGCCCGCCGGGCTCGCCGCGCCGTCTCTCCGGGATGCGGCTGTGGGGCGGCCCGCCTCGGACCCCGAAGCGCCGAATCCGTTTTCCTCCAGCAGCGCAGCCAGCGGATCGGCCGGCTCGGCCGGGTAAAGATCGACGACCAGCCGATCGGCATAGCCCGCGACCGGTTCGAGCGTGAAGACCTGGGGCTTGACCGGAACCTTCAGATCGATCACCACGCGCACGATGCCGGGGCGGTAGCGCCCGGCGCGGATCGCCCGGATGTAGGGGTCCGCATCGGAGATGCTCCCCGGCAGGTTCTTCAGCACGCTGTCGAATTCGATGTCCTGGAGATCGATCACCAGCCGCTCCGGATCCGGGACCATCTGGTGGGTGAAGGCCAGCGGACGGCGATGTTCGAGCGTCACCCGGGTGTAATCGCGCGCGGGCCAGATCCGGATCGCGAGCAGGTTCGCCACGGCGGCGAAACCCGCGCGACTCACGAGCAGGCTCAGGCCGGCGAGTCCGGCGCCGAGGAGGAGGCGCCGGCGGGCGGGCGCACGGCCTGCAGGCAGCGCGCGAGTCTTCTCAGACACGCCTGCCCCTTCTCGCTGCGGGCTTCGATCGTGACGCGCCGGCCCGGACCGTCGACCGAGAGGCGTAACACGAGGTCCGCGGGCGGCAGGAATGACTCGGCCTTTTCCGGCCATTCGACGAAACAGACGGCATCCCCGCCGAAACATTCCTCGAGCCCCGCATCGATGAATTCCTCATGAAACTCGAAACGATACAAATCAAGGTGATAGAAGTTTAACCTAGAAACCGGGTAAAGTTCAACCAGCGTGTAGGTCGGGCTGCGGACGGTGCCGGAAAATCCGAGCGCGCGCAGCACCGCGCGCACCAGCGCGGTCTTGCCTGCGCCCAGATCTCCCTGCAGCCAGACGCGCAGGCCGGGAACGAGCGCGGGCGCGAGCGCCGCCCCGAGTGCGCGCGTCGCGGACTCGTCGGGCAGATGGAGCTCCAGGCGTTCAGCGCTCACGGTTGCACGGGCATCCGCGGGAATCGGGGACAATGGGCGGGGTGGAACAGGACTGCACCCGGGGCATCGCCATGGACGATGTGAATGTCATCAGTGCCGCGCGCATCCGGCAGTGGGGCGGGGCGCTCGGGTTCGATGCCGTCGGCATCAGCGGGGTCGTGCTGGAGGGTGCCTGGGAGGGTCTCGCTTCGTGGCTGGCGAAGGGGCGCCACGGCGAGATGGATTATATGGCCAGGCACGGAACGAAGCGGGCGCGTCCGGCCGAGCTCGTACCCGGCACGCTGAGCGTCATCTCGGCGCGTCGCAGCTACCGGCCGCGCGCCGAAGATGCCGGGGGCATTCTCGCGGACGCGACCCGCGCCTATGTCTCCCGCTACGCGCTCGGGCGCGATTACCACCGGTTCATGCGCGTACGCCTGCAGAGCCTCGCTTCCCGGATCGAGGCTGCGATCGGCCCGTACGGCTACCGGGTGTTCTGCGACTCCGCGCCGGTGATGGAGGTGGAGCTCGCCGCGCGCGCGGGCCTGGGCTGGCGCGGCAAGCACACGCTGCTGCTCGATCGCGCGGCCGGTTCGTATTTTTTTCTCGGCGAGATCTACACCGATCTGCCGCTGCCGCCCGATGCGCCGGTCGAGCCGCACTGCGGGAGCTGCGCGCGCTGCATCGATGCCTGTCCGACCGGTGCCATCGTCACGCCCTACGAGCTGGACGCGCGCCGCTGCATCTCCTACCTCACCATCGAGCTGAAGGGCAGCATCCCGGTTGCGCTGCGCGCCTCGATCGGGAACCGCATCTACGGCTGCGACGACTGCCAGCTCGTATGCCCCTGGAATCGTTTCGCGCGGCTTGCGGTCGAGCCCGATTTCGCCGTCCGCAACGGGCTCGACCGCTGCACACTGGTCGAGCTGTTCGCATGGAGCGAGGCGCAGTTCGAGACGCGGCTCGCCGGAAGCGCGATCCGCCGCATCGGCCACGAGCGCTGGCTGCGGAACATTGCGGTGGCGCTGGGAAATGCGCCGACTTCGCCGGAAGTCCTGGCCGCGCTCGATGCGCGTCGCGATGCGCCCTCCGCGCTGGTGCGCGAGCATGTGCGCTGGGCGCTCGGCGTTCATGCGCGCGGCCGTTGAGGCTTGTCGGGCGGCACCAGCCGCCAGAGCGCCAGCGTGAGCGCGGCTGCGGCGAGGTAGGCAGCGGCGAAGCTCCAGGCCGGCAGGTCCCAGTACAGGAGCGCGCCGATCCAGCGTTCCACGAAACCGGCTCCGCCCGCGGGCCGCCCGCGCAGGCGGTCTTCCAGCAGCGTCAGCGGGCAGGCGAGTCCCGCCAGCGTCTCCGCGGCCACGAACAGGATCGCGCCGAGGTGCGCGGCGCGCAGGCCGCGCAGCCGTATCCAGCGCCATGCGAGCCGTGCCCCGAGCGGAACCAGGATCAGCAGCGTGCAGATGAAGGCCGCGATGAGAAAATGCGCGACGAGCACCGCGTCGGCGAGGAGGTTCATGGACCGGGCCTGGTGCTGCGGTCGTCCTGCGCGCGGCGCCCGATCCGGCCGGAGGGCGTGGCCGCGACGCTATGCGTCGGTGCGCGGGTCGCCGTGCGAAACCGCTCCGGGGGCCGGAGCCGGGACGCTCGCCTCCACGGGGCGCGCGGGATCGCTGCACCATTCGCTCCACGACCCGCCGTACAACCGCGAGCCGGGAAGGCCCGCAATCTCCATCGCGAGCGTGTTGTGGCAGGCGGTGACTCCGGAACCGCACATGTGGATCACGGCTGCGGGCGGCCGCGTTCCGAGCAGGGCCGAGAACTCCTCCCTCAGTCGCTGCGCCGGCTTGAAGCGCCCCGCGGCATCCATGTTGTCGCCGAAAAAGCGGTTTACCGCGCCCGGCACGTGGCCCGCGACCGGATCGAGCGGCTCGACTTCGCCGCGGAAGCGCTCGGGTGCGCGGGCATCCACGATCAGGACGGAAGGATCCCCGAGATGCGCGGCGACGAAGCGCGCATCGACGAGGTCGCGTTCCCGCAGCCGGTAGCCGAAGCGCGCGCTCGCGCAGCGTTCCGGCCCTCCCGATCGCGGCAGGCCGTCATCAACCCATTCGTTGAATCCGCCGTCGAGTACCGCGACACGCTCGTGGCCGAGCCAGCGCAGCATCCACCACAGTCGCGACGCGAAGATGCCGTCGGCATCATCGTAGGCGATGACACGCGTTTCGTTGTCCACCCCGCGCGCCGCCAGCAGATCGGCGAAGACCTGGGGATCCGGGAGCGGATGGCGGCCGTTCGTTCCGGTCTTCGGCGCCGACAGGTCGCGATCCAGGTGCATGAAGCGCGCGCCGCGGATGTGGGTGGCGAGCCAGGCGCGCTCCCCGGCGGCCGGGTTGAGCAGATCGTGGCGGCAGTCAAAGACAACGACATCGGGGTCGTCGAGCATTGCCGCGAGCGCGGCGACCGAGATCAGTTGGGTGTCTTCGCTCACGCCGCCGCTCCTGCGTCCTGCGCCAGCCAGGCGCGCGCCTGCGCCTCGTCGTCGAAGACGCGCAGCTCGGCATCGACGAAGATCTGCGCGAGCCACGCGCTCCAGCCCACCCACTGGCTTTCGGTGAGCACGGCGATGCGGCCGAAATCGTGCTCGTGGGCGCGGGTGAAACGGATGTCCTCCCACGCGACGTCGAGCGTGAAATCCGCCATCTCGCGAAGGTCGAAGAGCAGATTCACCGTTCCCGTGAACTTGATCTCGTAGTTGACGAGTTCCTCGAACTCGCGATAGTCGGCGAGGCTGAACTCGCCGAAGACGCGAACCTCGACGACGCTGCCTGCATGGTCGGTGACGATCATCGAAACGGCTCCAGCCGCGCTGTGCGCTCAGTAATACGGTTCGACTTCACGGCGCAGCCACTCGTGGAAGTGCTGCATCCCGTCCTCCATCGGCGACTGGTAGGGGCCGGCCTGCGAGCGTCCCTGCTCGATCAGCGCCGCGCGGCCCCGCTCCATGCGCCTGCAGATGACATCGTCCTCGAGCGCGGTCTCCAGATAGGCGGCCTGCTCGGCTTGCGCATACTCGCGCTCGAACAGAACGATGTCCTCGGGATAGTAGAACTCGACCACGTTCGCGGTGAGCGTGGGCGAGCGCGGCACGGCGGTGCTCACCACCAGCGTGTTCGGATACCACTCCACCATGACGTTGGGGTAGTACAGCATCCAGATCGCGCCATGCGCCGGGATCCTGCCGGCGGAATACCTGAGCACCTGCTCGTGCCAGCGGCCATAGACCGGGGAGCCGGGTCGGCCGAGCCCGTCGCGGATGCCGACGGTCTGGATCGAGTGGCGTTCGCCGAACTCCCAGCGCAGATCCGCGCAGGAGACGAATGCGCCGAGCCCAGGGTGAAAGGGCTCGACGTGGTAGTCCTCGAGATAGACTTCGATGAAGGTCTTCCAGTTGATCGGGTATTCGTCGATGCGCACCGAGTCGAAAAGGTAGCCACCGAAGTCGAGTTCCGCACGGCTGCCGATTCCGGAGAGGTCGCGGACGACATCGCGCGAGCCGGCGAACAGCATCCCGTTCCAGCTCTGCAGCGGCGTCTTGTCGAGATGAAGGCAGGGGTTGCGCGGAAAATGCGGTGCGCCCATCAGTTGCCCCCGGACGTCGTAGGTCCAGCGGTGCAGCGGGCAGACGATGTTGCGCGCATTTCCGCGGCCCTCGAGCATGATCGCCTGCCGATGCCGGCAGACGTTCGAGAGCAGCTCGACGCCGTTCTCGTCGTGTACCAGCATTTTCGCGTGATCCATCCACGCGAGGGTGTGGTAGTCGCCGGGTTCGGGAACCATCCGCTCGTGGCCGACGTAGCCGGGCCCGTTCTCGAACAGCAGCCTGCGTTCGAGCTCGAAGAGCTTCGGGTCCCGATACCACGAAACGGGCAGTTGGGCGGGCGCATCCGCGAGGCGGCCTGCGGGGATGACATCGGACATGCGTCGTTCTCCGGACCCGTGCCGAACCGGGAAATCGTTTATTATAGCCAGCTCCGGGTCAGGCCGGACGGGCGATGCGAGTGAGTTGCCCGGTATCCGTTGCCCGCTCTCACGCCAATCGCGGCGCAAATTCCAACGATGTCCGAACCGTCCGAACCCGAAAATTTCGAGACCGCACTGACCGAACTCGAAGCCCTCGTCCGGGATATGGAGGCGGGAAAGCTCTCGCTCGATCAGTCACTCTGCGCCTATGAACGCGGCATGCGCCTGCTGCGCTACTGCCAGACGACGCTCTCGGCGGCCGAGCAGAAGGTCGAGGTGCTTTCGGGCACCGAACGGGGCGACTCCGGTGCGGATGCGGGCGATGCGCATTGAGCCGGAGCCGGCCGGGATCTTCGCCGACTGGATGGCGGAAGTCCAGGCCCGCACCGAGCGTGCTCTGGAGCGGATCCTGCCCTGCGCGCAAGTCGCTCCGCAGCGGCTGCACGCCGCAATGCGCTATGCGGTACTCGGCGCCGGCAAGCGGGTCCGGCCCCTTCTGGTCCACGCCGCGGGAGCGCTGACCGGTGCGGCCGCCGCGAGCCTCGATCGCGCGGCGTGCGCGGTCGAGCTGATCCACGCCTATTCGCTGGTGCACGACGATCTGCCCTGCATGGATGACGATACGCTGCGCCGCGGGCGGCCGACCTGCCATGTCGAATTCGACCAGGCCACCGCGCTGCTCGCCGGCGACGCGCTCCAGTCGGCTGCGTTCCAGACGCTGTGCGAAGGGCCGGAGCACATCGAACCGGCGCTGCGCCTCGATCTGGTGAGGCTGCTCGCGCAGGCTGCGGGCTCGCGCGGCATGGCCGGTGGGCAGGCGATCGATCTCGCCTCCGTGGGCTCGGCACTTTCGGTGGAGGAACTGGAGTTCATGCACATCCACAAGACCGGGGCGTTGATCCGGGCCTCGGTCAAGATGGGTGCGCGGCTCGGTGCCGGGCTCGAAGCCGGTGCCGGCGCCGCGCTCGATCGGTATGCCCGCTGCGCAGGACTGCTGTTCCAGGTCGTCGACGACCTTCTGGACTGTGAGTCGAACACCGCGACACTGGGCAAGACCGCGGGCAAGGATCGCGAGAACGACAAGCCGACCTATGTCACCGTCCTGGGAACGGCGAGGGCGCGCGAGCTTTCACGCGAACTGCTCGATGAGGCGCTCGAAGCGGCGGACGAGCTGGGCCCGGGCGGCGAACGGCTGATCGATCTCGCCCGCTTCATCGTCGAGCGGAAGTACTGAGCGGCGTTCGCCACCATGTCCGCGTTTCCCCTGCTCGAGCGCATCGACGATCCCTCGGCACTGCGCCGCCTCGATCGCGAGGCGCTCGGTCAGCTCGCCGGCGAGCTGCGCGCATTCCTGCTCGAATCGGTGGCGAAGACCGGCGGCCATCTCTCGTCCAACCTCGGCACCGTCGAACTGACGATCGCGCTGCATTACGTGTTCGACACGCCGCGCGACCGCCTGGTCTGGGACGTGGGACATCAGAGCTACGGGCACAAGGTATTGACCGGAAGGCGGGAGGCGATGGCCGGGCTGCGCCAGTTCGGTGGCATCTCGGGTTTTCCGCGGCGCTCCGAGAGTCGCTACGACACGTTCGGCACCGCGCACTCGTCCACGTCCATCAGCGCGGCGCTCGGAATGGCGATCGCGGCCAGACAGCGCGGAGACTCGCGCAAGGTCGTCGCGGTGATCGGCGACGGCGCGATGTCGGCCGGGATGGCGTTCGAGGCGCTGAACAACGCCGGCGTCGCCGATGCCGACCTGCTGGTCATCCTCAACGACAACAAGATGTCGATCTCGGATCCGGTCGGCGCGCTCAACAAGGTTTTCGCGCGGCTCATCTCCGGGCGCACCTTCAACGCGGCCCGGCGCGCGGGCGAAAAAGTGCTCGGGGTGGTGCCGCCGGTGCTCGAACTGGCGCGGCGCGCGGAAGAGCATTTCAAGGGCATGATCACGCCGGGCACGCTGTTCGAGGAATTCGGCTTCAACTACATCGGTCCGATCGACGGCCACGATTTCGATTCGCTGATCCCGACCCTGCAGAACCTGCGTGAGCTCAGCGGGCCGCGTTTCCTGCACGTCATCACCCGCAAAGGGCAGGGCTACAAGCTGGCGGAGGCCGACCCGGTGCTCTACCACGGCGTATCGAAGTTCGCTCCGGAAACCGGAATCCAGGCCGGCAGGGCGCCGCAGAAGCTCACCTATACGCAGGTGTTCGGCGACTGGCTGTGCGACATGGCGGCGCGGGATCCGCGTCTGATGGCCGTCACTCCGGCGATGTGCTCCGGGTCCGGGATGACGCGCTTCGCGGCGGAATACCCCGGCCGCTTCTTCGATGTCGGCATCGCCGAGCAGCACGCGCTGACCTTCGCCGCAGGCATGGCGTGCGAAGGGCTCAAGCCGGTGGTCGCGATCTATTCGACCTTCCTGCAGCGGGCCTACGACCAGCTCATCCATGACATCGCGCTGCAAGACCTGCCGGTCGTGTTTGCAATCGACCGCGCCGGGCTGGTGGGGGCCGACGGCGCCACCCATCACGGCGCGTTCGATCTCAGCTATCTCGCCTGCGTTCCCAATCTGACCGTCATGGCACCGTCGGACGAAAACGAATGCCGCCAGATGCTCTACACCGCGTTCCAGCTCGACGGGCCGAGCGCGGTGCGCTATCCACGCGGGGCCGGCATCGGCGTCACCCCCGAGAAGGAGATGGCGGCATTGCCGGTCGGCAAGGGGCAGGTGCGGCGGCGGGGGCGCCGGATCGCGCTGCTTGCCTTCGGCACGGTGCTGGCGCCGGCGCTCGAGGCAGGCGAGAAGCTCGATGCGACGGTCGCGAACATGCGCTTCGTCAAGCCGATCGATGCCGAACTCGTGCGGGAACTCGCGCGCTCCCACGATGTCCTCGTCACCGTGGAGGAAAATGCGGTAGCGGGGGGCGCAGGCAGCGAAGTCGAGCGCGTGCTGGAGGAGTGTGCGGAACCGGTACGCGTGCTGCGTATCGGATTGCCGGACCGTTTCATCGACCACGGCGAGCAGGCGCAACTGCTCGCCTCGGCCGGACTCGACGCTGCCGGCATCCTGCGCAGGATCGCAGAGGCGATCGGCGAACGCCCCGCACGCACTTCGGCACTGAGTGCGCTGCCGTCCGTCACCAAACTCAAGGAACGATCATGAACAAGCCCGAAGACCAGGTCATTCCCGACGTCCAGGGCCAGCGTGATGCGAGGCGCATCGCGATCGACAAGGTGGGGATCAAGGGCATCCGCCACCCGGTGCGCGTGCTCGACAAGGGCGCCGGCATCCAGCATACGATCGCCGTCTTCAACATGTACGTCGGGCTGCCGCACGACTTCAAGGGCACCCACATGTCGCGCTTCGTCGAGATCCTCAATGCCTACGAGCGCGAGATCTCGGTGGAATCCTTCGAGCATATTTCGCGCGAGATGTTGAAGCGCCTGGAAGCGCGCAGCAGCCATATCGAGATGAGCTTCCCGTATTTCATCGCCAAGCAAGCGCCGGTTTCGAAGGTCGAGAGCCTGATGGACTACGAGGTGACTTTCATCGGCGAGATTTCGGACGGCGGCGCCTACTGTCAGCAGACGCGCATCGTCGTGCCGCTCACCAGCCTGTGCCCGTGCTCGAAGAACATCTCGGAGTACGGCGCCCACAACCAGCGCTCCCACGTCACGGTGAGCGTGCGCACCGGCGAGTTCGTCTGGATCGAGGATCTCGTCCAGATGGTCGAATCGCAGGGTTCCTCGGAGCTCTACGGCCTGCTCAAGCGCGTCGACGAGAAGTACGTGACCGAGCGCGCCTACGACAATCCGAAGTTCGTCGAGGACATGGTGCGCGATGTCGCGGGAATGTTCAATGCCGATCCCCGCATCGAAGCCTATGTGGTGGAGTCAGAAAATTTCGAGTCCATCCACAACCACTCCGCCTACGCGCTGATCGAGTGCGACAAGCGCGCGTGAGCGGGGCGCCGATCACGGCGCCCGCGCGGCTCAGGATGGCTTCCTGGCCGCCAGCTTCTCGCGAATGCGGGCCGACTTTCCCGAGCGGCTCCGCAGGTAGTAGAGCTTGGCGCGCCGCACGTCGCCCCTGCGCTTGACGCTGATACCTTCGATGAGCGGCGAGTAGGTCTGGAACGTCCGTTCCACCCCTTCGCCCGACGAGACCTTGCGAACGGTGAAGGCCGAATTCAGGCCGCGGTTGCGTTTCGCGATGACGACCCCCTCGTAGACCTGGACGCGCTTGCGCTCGCCTTCGACCACCTTCACGCTCACCACCACGGTGTCGCCGGGCGAGAAGTCCGGGATGTTCGCGCCCAGCCGGGCGATTTCTTCCTGTTCGAGCTGCTGGATCAGGTTCATGATGCGTGGCTCCTTTCTTCGAATGGCCGTTGGCCTTGCGCGCAGAGCAGGCCGCCGCCTGATGCGCGCGTTTCTACTGCTGCTCCTGCCGGAACTCCTCCAGCAGGTCTTTCTCCTCTTCCGTCAGATGCCGTTGTGCCAGCAGGTCGGGGCGCCGCGCCGCGGTGCGTCCGAGCGACTGCTTCAGGCGCCAGCGGCGGATCTCCGCATGATTGCCCGAGAGCAGCACCGGCGGCACCGTCTTCCCGCGGTAGCACTCCGGGCGCGTGTATTGCGGGCACTCCAGCAGGCCGTCCGCGAACGATTCGTCGATCGCCGAATCCGGGCCGTTGAGCGCGCCGGGCAACTGCCGCACCACCGCGTCGATCAGTGCCATCGCCGCGAGTTCTCCGCCCGAGAGCACGAAGTCGCCCAGGGAGATCTCTTCGGGCGCCTCGGCGTCGATCAGACGCTGGTCGAGCCCTTCATAACGGGCGCACAGCAGGATCAGCCCGCGCCGCCCGGCCAGATCCAGCACCTTCGCGTGATTCAGCGGACGGCCCGCCGGCGTGAGATGGATCGGGACGCCCGCCTCGCCGAGCGCCTCGCGCTGCCGCGCGCGGGCGGCACGGATCGCCTGCTCCATCGGCTCCGCCATCATCACCATTCCGGGGCCGCCGCCGTACGGACGATCATCGACCGTGCGGTGGGCATCAATGGTGAAATCGCGCGGATTCCACAGCTTCAACCCGTACAGCCCGCGCTCCTTAGCCCGCCGCGTGATTCCGCTGCCGGTGACGGCCACGAAGGCCTCGGGAAACAGGCTGATGACGTCGAACTCCATCGTCCCGGCGCTCACCAGCCGAGCTCCCAATCGACCCGGATGCGCCTCGCCTCGAGATCGACTTCCCGCACGATCGGTTCCACGCAAGGCAGGAGACGCTTCGCACCGTCCGGGCCAGCAAGCTCCAGCACCGGGTGCGCGCCGGATTCGATCACCTCGATCACCTGCCCGAGCGGCTCGCCGGCGCCGTTCTCCACCTCGAGCCCGACCAGATCGCTCCAGTAGCATTCATTCTCCCCGATCGCCGGAGCCATTTCGCGCGGTGTCGCGACGTACAGTCCGCACAGCTTTCCGGCGCAATTCCGGTCATCGACCCCCTCCAGCTTCGCGATTCCGCCGCCTGCCTGCGGGCGAAACCCCAGGAGGGCGTATGGGCTCCACTGCCCTCCCGCGCCCAGCCACCAGCGCGGCATCCGGCCCCAGGCGTCCGGGTCGTCGGCGAGCGCCTGAACGCGGATCCACCCGCGCACCCCGTGGGGGGCGGCGATCCGCCCCAGGACGATCATGCGGCCTGCTTCGCGGCCCTCTTCACCAGGCGCGCGACGGTCGGCGAGAGCGCCGCGCCCCTGGATTTCCAGTAGGTGAGCCGCTGCGTATCGACACGCAGTCCCTGCTCGCTCGGCGCCGCCACAGGGTTGTAGAAACCGATGCGCTCGATGAAACGCCCGTCGCGGGGGTTGCGCGAATCGGCGACGACCATGCGGTAGAAGGGTCGTTTCTTGGCGCCGCCGCGGGAAAGACGTATGACGACCATTGGGATTCCCGGAACAGTGAAAAGGGCGGCATTATAGTCGGCGAAGCGAGGCGGTACAAGCCGGATGTGCGCCGCTGAACGTTCGATCCGGTCGCGCCGAAACCCCCGCGCGGCGAGGCAGGGGAAGTTCAGCGGCCGGAGATCAGGCTGATGCGCCCCAGGCCGGGGAATTTGCGCAGGCGGTTCAGGACGGGCTCCGCAAGCGCTTCCAGCCAGCGGCCGGCCTTGGCCGCATAGGGACTGTACGCCCCCCAGCCGATGACCAGCAGGGCGAGAAACAGGCTGCCGACGAGAACGTCGGAAACCCAGTGGGCGCCGGCGACCAGCCGCGGGAGCAGGAAGACGATGGTCAGGCCCGCGACGACGAGCCTTTGCGCCCCGCTGGCAGCGGGCCACAGGAACAGCGCCCACAGCAGCAGGACGGCGCCGTGATCGCCTGGAAAACTCTGGCCGGAGCTGTCCTTCAGGTGCCAGCTTTCTTCCCAGGCCGGGAAGAGTTCTTTCAGTCGAACGGCGCCGTCGACCGTGAGCGACGGGCTCGGATGTTGCCAGTGCAGGAGCCTGACGACGTTCGAGAACAGGCCCACCCGGATCACTACCAAGAGCGCGAGGAGTGCAACGAAACCGAAGAACGCGCTTCGGACTCGTGGTCCCGCGAAGATCCAGTCGCCCTTGATCAGGACGACCAGCAGGATCAGCGCGGCGGCGATGTCCGTCATGCGCATGCTGGCGACCGCCCAGAGGCGAGCCCAGAGCGGATTGCTCGACAAGGGCTCATTGAGCAGTCGGAACGTCGCGAGATCGATCTGGTCCCAGAGCTGGCGGGTCGGTTGCCACAGCCAGCTCGCGAGGATCACCAACGCCAGCAGGTTGCAGACGGCGAGGTTGCGCCAGCGCCACGACGGGCACGGCGCAGCAGTGTGGTCCATCGATTCGGAGTCCGGGATGTCCTTCGCGGCCATGCGCGTTGTCGGCAGTTCGGCTTCGGCCCGATCAGGCCGGGTGCCGGCGACCTCGCAAGAAGATCACCAGCCCCGGAAGGCTGACCACAACGAGCATGATCCCGTACAGCAGCGACATCATCAGCACCGCCGGCTCGTGGGCGCCGATCAGGGCGAACAGGCCGACCAGGGCGCCTTCACGCACGCCCCAGCCGGCAATCGAAATCGGGATGAGGGTCAGCACCAACGCCGTCGGCACGATGGCGAAATAGGTCATCAGGTCGTAGGGAAGGCCGAGCGCCCGGCCGGACGCGAAAAAACCCGCCATCGCGAGCAGGGGAACCAGCAGCGACGAGGCCGCAAGCTGCAAGCGATGACGGGCGAATGCCTCGTGGAGCCGGATCGAGAGGATTCTCGCAACCGCCAGCGCGGGGTGGCGGTCGAGCCATGACATGCGTCCGAGCGCCGAGATGCCGAGAGCCGCGACCAGGCCCCCGGCAATCATCGCCAGGATCGGTCGATAGACCATCGGCGGAAGCAGACCCGGGTTCGTCAGATACGCCACCAGCGTCAGGGACATCAGGGCGCCGAGCCCGGCCACGCGGTCGACGGCGACGCCATACAGCGCGTCGCGCTTGCGAAACCCCTGCCGCGCGACATCGAGCACGCGCAGCGCGTCACCGCCGATGCTGGTCGGCAAGGCCTGGTTGAAGAACATTCCCTTGAAGTAGCTGTTCCAGTAAAACGCGAGCGGTTGTCCGAACTTCAGGTTGTTCATGATCAGGTGCCAGCGATAGGCCGCCACGGCCGTGCTGCCGAACTGCATCGCCAGCGCCGCGAGAAGAAGGTCGAACCTCGCCTGCCCGAGTGCCATCCACGCATCGCGCAGATCGATCGACCGCAGGATGAAAGCGAGCATCGAAGCGGTGACCGCGATGCGTAGCAGGAGCTTGAGTGCTCCGCCCGGCGCTCGCCCGTTCGGCGACACGATCCGGTTCATTCGGCGCGCACGGGCGCGGCTCGATCCTGCCTGCCCGGCTCGTCGTGATAGCCGCTGACCAGGCGGTAATGATAGCGCCCTGCTAGCCGGCCGTTCTTCACGACACTCAGCGCGTGGATGTCGCCGAGTTCCCGGACACGCCCACGCACGGCGTCGCTGTCGAGGCGGGCGGCATTTGCCGCGACCAGCAGCATCGTCCTGCCTTCCTGCCGCGCGGCGGGAAACCAGAGTTCGTACATCAGGCCGACGGCACCGAACAGATGCTCGCTGGCCGTGCTGAACGCGGGATCTCGCGAGGCGGGTTGGTCCGGGGAGGCCGGCCGGCGCGTCCGATAGAAAGCCAGGCCGCTGGCGATCCGGTTGCGATCCATGCCCACGACCAGAATCTCTTTTCCGGTCTCGCGCTCGAGTCGGGCGACGATGTCGTCGAGCTCGCGCCCGAAGTCGCGCCAGCCGATCAGGTGCAGGTTTTGCGGGTAGGCCACGCCCGGCAGACCCGGCCCGAGATGGTGAAAGAAGGCGCCATAGACCAGCAGGCAGAGGATCGCGGTGTTCGGCCATGCCCGCCGCGACCATTCCAGCAGTCTTCCTTCGCCCGCCTCCGGCCTGCGGGTGATCAGCAGCGCCAGCAAGGGGATCAGGGCGAGCCAGACCGGGCCCGTCCAGTTCAGCTTGCTGGTCTTGAACAGACTCAGCGTCGCGAACACCGCCAAGGGGAACAGCGCCAGCCAGGTCAGCAGACGGCAGGTCCGGCGCAGCGTGTCCCCCGCCTGCCGATCCCCCTGTTCGAGGCCGGACAGGAGTCGTTCGCGCTCTAGCACGACGGCAATGACCGCGAGCACTCCGGTCGGGGTGAGAAAGACGAGCACGTTGCCGATGAAGCGTGGCAGCGAGAACACGGACTTTGCCGCGAGCCTCCCCTCGGTCTGGAAGGCGAGCGAGGCCCAGTCGTTCTGCATGTTCCAGAGGACGACCGGCGATGCGAGGAGAAGGGCGATCACCGCCGCCGCATAGGGCTGAGGGCGCGAAAGCCATTTGCGCGAGCGGCGGTCGGCGAGGACGTACAGGACGATGGCCGCGCCGAGCAGGGCGATGGTGTACTTGGAGCTCAGCCCCAAGCCGACGGCCGCCCCCAGGCCCAGCCATGCCTTGCCGTCGTCCCTGATGACGATGCGCCAGGAACAATAGACCGCCATCGCCCAGAAGGCGGTCAGCGGGGCATCCGGACTGACGAACCATCCAAACGAGAAATAGACCGGCAGGATCGCGATCAGCAGTACGGCCCCCTCTGCGGCTGTCTTGCCGAACGCCTCGCGGGTCAGCCGGTACGAACACCATGCGGTCACGAACCAGAACAGGAGAGCCCCGATGCGGACTGCGAATTCGTTGTCCCCCATCAGCGCGATGAACGGCTTGATCGTCCACGCCACCATCAGCGGGTGGTCGAGATAGCCGATGTCCGGATGCCTGGCATAGTTCCAGTAATAGGCCTCCTCGAAGATCAGCTCGGGAACGCCGAGCCAGGCCAGCCTCAGGAGAATCGAGTAGACGACGATGCCGACAACATAATGGCGCCATCGCAGCTCGGCCGGGGTCCGCATGCGCCGCGAATGGAGCGAATACGGAAAAGCGAGGCAGAACAGCGCTGCCGCGAGAAGGGCGGAAACGAACTGGGCGGTAGGGACGGTGAAGCCGAGTTGCGCCAGCGACGCGAGGACACCGCCGCGCAGAAACAGCACGAGCAAGGCGATGACGAGCACGGAGGGCAGGTCACGCAGGCGGAAGGCAATTCCGCTGCGCGCAGCCGCGAGCAGCAGGGAGCCCGTCGCGGCGGCCGCGAGAAAACCGGTGCCGTGGGCGAATGCCAGCGACTCTGGACGGCCGTAGAGGACGCGGAACACTGCGATGTCGACCCCCGCAGTGACCAGGACGGCTGCCAGCATCGGAGCCCTGTGCGCCGGGGAGCGTTCGCTGCCGGTCGGATTCATCGTCCCTGATCTTCGGGCCGCGGTGCGCGAGGCCGCATTTCGGACAGCGCCCGCCGAAGCTGTTCGAGTACCGCGGCAGGTTTGATCACTCGCAGGCAGACGTTGTCCGTGCACGGCGTCTTGCGGTGATTCGCCGCGCTGACGCAGGGCGAGCACGCGAGGCCCGCGTAGATCGGCGTACTGTTTCCGAGCGAGGCATACAGCGCCGGCGTTTCCGGACCGAAGAGCACGAACGTGCGCAATCCGGTGACCGCCGAGAAATGGGCCGGCCCCGAATCGTTCGTCAACATCAGTTCGGCGATGTGATAGAGCGCCGGCAGGTCTTCCAGTCGATGGCGGCCGGCGAAATTGACGCATCGCGCGGATCCGACCCGTTCCGCCAGGGCGGCTGCGCCCTCACGCTCTGCCGCAGCGCCCGTGATCAGGATCAGCAGGTCTTCGTCGTCGGCGAGCAGCCCGCGCATCACCGCGACGAAGTTTTCCGGCATCCAGCGGCGCTGCGGCAGCAGGTCGCTGGCATTCGGGTTGATCAGCACGATGCGGTGTCGAATCGCGTCATACGGCGGATATTCGCTGCGGATGCGCGCCCGCATCGCCTCCACGGCGCCCGGATCCACTTTGGCCCGTGCGAGCGTGGTTTCGCCGTCCGCGATCAGGGTCTTGGAAAACGGCACTTCCTCGCTTTCCGCCAGGGCCGCGTTGACCAGGGCGATGAAGTTCTTCGCGATGTGCATGTGCGGGTTGTAGGCGACGCGACGCGTCAGCATGGCGCCGCGATAGAGCCCTTCGTTGTCGAAGGCATGAAAGCCGATGCGGTTGGCCGCTCCGGACAGCCCGGTCAGCAGCGCGCTGTAGCGGGAAAAAAGCTCGAGGTCGATGACGGTGTCGATCCTGCGCCGGCGCGCCCAGATCAGGAAACGAAGGCTGTCGAGCGCCAGCGTGAGCAGGCTGTCGGGGCGGAGGGTGAAGACGTTGCCTTCGGGCACGGTGCCCAGCAGCCGCAGGCTGGCGGCATTGGACTCGAAGATCACGAAATGAAGTTCCGCACCGCGCGCCCGTCGGATCTTCCGCATCGCCGGATCGGCAAGGATGGCGCTGCCCATTTCAGACAGCTCGACGAACAGGACATTCTTCGGTGCGCACGCCGCCTTGCCCGTGAGCGCGCGGCCGAGGCGGAGAAACAACGTCGACACGAAACAAAGGGGGACGCCCGCAAAGTAGTCTACCTTGCGCATCGTGTCTATTTTCATTCGGGGATCCGGCAGTGGGGATTCCGGCCCGGCGGGCCGCCGCGATTCTATCCGGATCGGCCGAGCCTGTCCGGACGTGGCGATCCCGCCGCGGCCGCTTGTGCTATCGTCTCGCGCCATGTCTTCGAAGGCTCCGGCACCCGGCGGTGAGGATGGCGCGGCGCAGGCCGCCGTGACCGACATCCTCGAATGGCTCGGTGCGCCGCCGGATCCCGACCCTGCGGCCGAAATTGCCGCCCTCGGCCGCAACCTCGACCGCCTGGCCGATGCGCACCCGGATTCGGTGCGGCTCGACCGCATTCTCGATCTGTTCGCGAAACGCGCCCAGTCAGCCGCAGCCGCGGTGGAGCAGCGCGCCGTTGCAGAGAGTGCCGCGGAGCCGGATCGGCGGCTCCTGCTCGAACTCGCCGAGAGCTGCGGCAGGATCGCCAGGTCCGGTGCGCGCATTGCTGGCGGGCAGGGGGAGCGAGAGCCGTCCGGAGTGCGGCCGAGCCCGGTGCTCGCCGCTGCGCGCGCCCTTGGATGTCTGTCCCGGCAACATCGGCTCGGCCTGCTCGCCGGCGCCCCGGCGGCGCACGGGTCGTGGCGCGAGGCGCATCGCCGGGTTCGCGAAGCGCGGCGTGAGCTCGGCCCGGACGCAGCGTTGCTCCAGCCGTCGCTCGATGTCGACCGGACCTACCGGGAAATGCTGGCGATGGCGGCGGCTCAGCCGGCCGGGTTGTCGGGGCGCGAGATTCTGGCCGCGGCGGACTATGTGGCGCGTTTCGCTGCAACCGTCGAGGTGATGACGAGTGCTCCAGCCGAGACCGACCGCCGGCTGTTCTGGTTTGACCCGAACCGGGACATGGCGCCGACCGCGGTCGCGCGCAGGCAACCGCCTGCGGGCCGGGAAGCGGTCTTCGTGTCGTGCGCGCGGCTGGGTCTGCTCGCCGCCGAGCAGGTGCGCGAACTCGAAGCCGGGACCGCCGCCGAGCACCTGCACCTGCCGCCAGAGGCGGGCGAGGCGGCCTACCGCGGAATGCTCCAGCGGCTGCACGACGCGTGGGTCGAGCCTGCCAGCCGGCAACTGGCGCGGCGGCGCCATCGCCACCCGGTGGATGTGTGCGCCGGCTTCGATGCGGTGAGGCGGCTGCTCGCGCTCGGCGAGACGAGCGGGAAGGACGCGACTTCGACCTGGACCATGATCAACGAGAGTCCGACCGGGTTCGCGATTCGGCGCGAGGACGGCGGCTCGGCCGGAATGCTCGCGGGCGGAGTGGTCGCGCTGCGCGCGGGCGCGGACCGGGCCTGGGATGTCTGCGTGGTGCGCTGGGTGCGCAAGGACGAAGCCGGAGGGGCCGAGGCCGGCCTGCAGAATCTGTCCTCCGGGGGGCGGCCGGTACGCCTCGCCTTCCGCAGCGCGCGCGCGGCCGGCTCCACGGTCGATGGCCTGCTGTTCCCGCCCGCGCCGGCGGTACGCGCTCACCAGGCGATCCTGGTGCCGGCCGGCAGTTGCGCCTCACGCCGCTTCCTCATGGTGACGGAAGAGGAACACACGCATGTCGTCCAGGGCCGGATGGTGAATCTCGACCTGCAGACGGGTCTGGTCGAGATGTTCGAGTTCCAGCCCGACCCCTACCCAATCTGAGCGCGCCCGGGCAGCGCGCGGCTGCCCGGTGATTTCCGCCGGCCGCTTCAAACCTGCGGATTGACCCGCTCGACCTTCGATTGCAGCTTGTTGAGGGCGTTGATGTAGGCCTTGGCGGAGGCGACCACGATGTCGGTGTCCGCGCCCTGGCCATTGACGATGCGACCCTCGCGCGAAAGGCGCACCGTCACCTCGCCCTGCGCGTCGGTGCCTCCGGTGATGCTGTTGACGGAGAACAGCAGCAGCTCGGCACCGCTGCCCGCGACCGACTCGATCGCACGGAAGGTCGCGTCCACCGGTCCGCTGCCGTTCGCTTCGCTGCGATGCTCGGCTCCGTCGGCTATCAGCGTCAGCCAGGCGCGCGGCGTCTCTCCGGTCTCGGACTGAAATCCCATGGAGGCGAGCTTGAAGTGCTCGTCCTCCGGGGTCACCGATTCCTCGCTCATCAGGGCATGCAGGTCCTCGTCGAACATCTCGTGCTTGCGGTCGGCGAGTTCCTTGAATCGCGCGAAGGCGTGGTTGAGATGCTCCTCGGATTCGATCGGGATGCCCAGTTCCTGCAGGCGGGTGCGGAACGCGTTGCGCCCGGAATGCTTGCCCAGCACCAGGCGATTGGCACGCCATCCCACATCCTCGGCGCGCATGATCTCGTAGGTTTCGCGGTGCTTCAGCACGCCGTCCTGATGGATGCCGGACTCGTGCGCGAAGGCGTTCGCGCCCACGATCGCCTTGTTCGGCTGGACCGGGAAGCCGGTGATGCCCGAGACGAGCTTCGATGCCGGCACGATCTGGGTCGCGTCGATGCGCGTATCGCAGCCGAACACGTCCCTGCGCGTGCGCACCGTCATGACGACCTCTTCGAGTGCCGCGTTGCCCGCCCGCTCGCCCAGGCCGTTGATCGTGCATTCGACCTGGCGCGCCCCGGCGCAGACCGCGGCGAGCGAATTCGCCACCGCCAGGCCGAGGTCGTTGTGGCAGTGCACCGACCAGATCACCTTGTCCGAATCCGGCACGCGCTCGATCACCGTGCGCAGCGTCGCGGCGAACTGCTCCGGCACGTTGTAGCCGACCGTGTCCGGAACATTGATGGTGGTGGCCCCTGCGCGGATGACGGCATCGAAGATGCGGCACAGGAAGTCGATTTCGGAGCGCCCGGCATCCTCCGCCGAGAACTCGATGTCTGAGGTGTATTCGCGCGCCCACACCACCGACTTCACCGCCTGCTCGACGACCTGGTCGGGCGTCATCCGCAGCTTCTTCTCCATGTGGATGGGCGAGGTTGCGATGAAGGTATGAATGCGTCCGGCGGCTGCCGGTGCGAGCGCTTCCCCCGCGCGCCGGATGTCGTTCTCGTTGGCGCGCGCCAGCGAGCACACGACCGAATCCTTGATCGTGGCGGCGATGGCCCGCACCGCATCGAAGTCGCCGTTCGATGCCGCCGCGAACCCGGCCTCGATGACATCGACCCGCATCCGCTCGAGTTGCCGCGCAATACGAAGCTTCTCGTCGCGGGTCATCGAGGCGCCGGGACTCTGCTCGCCGTCGCGCAAGGTCGTATCGAAGATCACCAGATGGTCTTTCATGCCCGTCTCCTCTCCTGGAAATGCAAATGGAATCGCTTCGGCGGCGCCGGCATTCCGGCGCGGACCTACGGGAACCAAACAAACTGTGGGGGATGGAGTGTTTAGCGCGCGAGGCGCAGCAGCGGGCGGGCCAGCAGCCCGGCCGTGCGGAGGGACATCGCGAGGAGGCGAGCGATCATGGCGCGGACTATAAACGCTTCCGTCTGCCTGCGCAACCGCGGCGCGGGAGGGTGCCGGATGCCGGGCGCCGCGGCGACGATCGCCTTTCCGGGAACCGCAGGCTTGGTTTGCGTCGCCCGTATCCTCCGGTCATCCGGTTGTCATCCCGAGCTTCCTCATCTGCCGCCACAGTGTGACCCGGTCCATGCCGAGCATCTTCGCCGTGGCGCTCTTGCTGCCTTCGCATCGCTTCAGGGCAAACAGGATCTGGCCCCGAAGCTGTTCGTTGCTGCGGCTAGCGGTCGATCGGGGATGGGGGAGCGCGGGCGCCTCGCCGTGGTAGGCGCGCACGTCCTGGGGCAGACTCAGCGGCTCGATGCACCCATTCACGGCGCAGATGACGGCGTGTTCGACCGCGTTTTCCAGCTCGCGCACGTTGCCGGGCCATGGATAGTCGAGCAGCATCCGCAGCGCCGCATCGCCCAGGCTCACCTGCGGATAACCACGGGCGGCGAGCCGTTCCAGGATTCGGGCGATGAACAGGGGAATGTCGGCCTTGCGGCTGCGCAGCGGCGGGATGTGGATCGGGAAGACGGCGAGCCGGTAATAGAGGTCGGCGCGAAACAGGCGCGACTCGACTGCATCCTTCAGCAGCCGGTTCGAGGCCGAAACGATGCGCACATCCACCGATTGCGTGCGATTGGTGCCGACCGGCTCGAACGCCTTGTCCTGCACCGCCCGCAGCAGCTTGGCCTGAAGGTGCAGGGGGATCTCGCCGACCTCGTCCAGGAACAAGGTACCCCGTTGTGCCGCCGTGAATCGTCCGGGCCGCTCGTTCGCCGCGCCGGTGAAGGCGCCGCGGACGTGGCCGAACAGTTCCGATTCCAGCAGGGATTCCGGAATGGCCGCGCAGTTGATTTCGACGAAGGGTCGCGCCGCTCTCGCCGAGAGCCGGTGCAGCAGGCGTGCCAGCATACTCTTGCCGGTGCCGGATTCGCCCTGCAGGAGCACATAGGCCGCCGTCCCGGCGACCTGGTGGATCTGCTGGATCACCTCGCGCATGCGGGCGTCCCTGCCGATCAATTCGCCTTCCCCCTCCTGCGCGATCTTCGCTTCGAGCTGCTTGACGTGCGTGATGTCGCGGAACAGGAGCAGCCGCACCTCGGAGCCATCGCCGCGGCGGGCGAGCCCGGTGCGGATCCGATAGTGCCTGGCGGCCCCCTCGACCTGGAATACCTGCTCGATGTCTACAAAGCCGACCTGGCGGCGGCTGACGGCGTCGTCGAAGCCGGCGTCGATCTGGCCGCGGGTGACGGCGACCAGCAGATTCACGCCGCAGACGTTGCCGAGCCGCACTTCCTCGCCCAGGCCGAGCTGGCCGCGAATCGAGCGGTTGGCGAACAGCACCCGGCCGGACCGATCCGCCACCATGACGCCTTCCTCGATGCTTTCGACCAGCGTCTCCAGCAATTCCTCCCCGTTCGCGATTGCCAACCATCACAACTTCAAGCGGGTCGGCCACAGCCCGTTCTGGCAGGACGTCGTCGCCATCACCGGAGTCAAGGACACGCCCCGTGTCGAAATCTTCAGTTTCTGCGACGTCGGCCGTCGGCCGCAAGATCCTCGATTACAGTCCGGAGTTCATCGCCTTCCCGCCCTGCCGCATCGCCGTGCTCGAGGACTCCGCGCGCAGGATCTGGCTCGTCACGCTGGACTGGGATGTGACCTGGATGGACACCAGCGCACATCCGGACAAGATCGGCGAGGATCTGCGCAAGGATGCTATACGCATCCGCGAGGTGATGGAGGACATCATGCTCGCCGCCGCCCGCGGCGACCTGTAGGCGCTCCTGCACGCCGGAACCGCCACGGGATTCCGCGGGCGGCGGTGTCGACCCGATCGACAGAATCGGCAACAATGCGTTGCGCCGCCGATGCGTGCGGCTCGGGATCGGGAGGGGCACATGAAGCGACTGATCGTCGGCATCACCGGGGCCACCGGCGCCATCTTCGGGATTCGCCTGCTGGAAGCGTTGAGGGAAACGGACGTCGAGACCCACCTGATCCTCAGCAGATGGGCGGTCCAGACCATCGAGCACGAGACGACCTATACGGCCGAAGCGGTCAGGGCGCTGGCGAGCGTGAACCACGCCGCGGGAGACCTGGGCGCGTCGGTTTCTTCCGGTTCCTTCGTCACGGAAGGCATGGTCGTCGCGCCCTGCTCGATGCGCAGTCTGGCGGCGATCGCCCATGGCACGGGCGATCATCTGGTGCATCGTGCGGCCGATGTGGTCCTGAAGGAGCGGCGGACTCTGGTGCTCGTGGCGCGCGAGATGCCGCTCAGCGAGGTGCATCTGGAAAACATGCTCAAGCTGTCGCGGATGGGCGTGACCGTCATGCCGCCGATGCCCGCCTTCTACAACCATCCGGAAACGCTCGCCGACATGGTCGACCACGTCGTCGCCCGCGTGCTCGACCAGTTCGGCATCTCGGTCGATTTTGCGCGGCGCTGGGAGGGGAAGCTGCGCGGAAGGGAGGTCACGGAAGCCCGGCCGCAAGGGCGAAACGACGGCTGAACCTCTTTCGACCTGGCACCCGTTGTTTCGCGTTTCCGCCTCCCGGCCGCAGGAGCGGACCCCTCGGCGATGACGCAACCGTCGCGGACGAGCTCCGCCGCTACGATGCGCGCCGCGGCTCGCGGGCGGCCTCCTGGATGGCGCCCTTGACCGCCGGCCACTGGCGCCGGCTGACCGCGAGCTTCCCGTCGAAGCCGCGCAGCAGCAGTCTCCAGTGGGATTCCGCCCCGGCGTCGTCCGCGCGCTCGAATCCCATGATCGCGCCGCGCGCGACCAGGCAGTTGCGGTGGATGCGAATGAACTGTCCGGCGAATTCCTCTTCGAGGCGGGTGAGCGGGTCCTCGACCAGGAACTCGCGCTCGCAGGTGCGCGCCGTCACGTACTTGAGCTCGGCCTTCAGGTACAGGATGTCGGCGACCGGGACCAGCAGCAGCCGTCCGCGCTCGAAACTTGCCAGATGCCGGCGCCCCGCGCCCGAAAGCCGCAGCAGCGCGTCTTCCGTTGGCGGCGGCGCGGTAGCCGCCTTGCGCAGCGCCGCTTCGAGTCTCGCCGCGCGCACCGGCTTGAGCAGATAATCGGCGGCATTCACTTCGAAGGCGCTGACCGCATACTGGTCATAGGCGGTGACGAAGACGATCGCCGGTGCCGGGCTCAGGCGGGCCAGATGGCGGGCCAGCTCGATGCCGTCCATCTGCGGCATGCGGATGTCGATCAGCACGACGTCGGCGGGAGCGCTCTGGAGGCGCTCGATCGCCTCGCGGCCGTTCGCCGCTTCCCCGGCGAGGACGTTGGGAAGCGTCTGCGCGATGTCGGCAGCCAATGCCTTGAGGCGCAGCCGTGCCGGTGCCTCGTCATCGACGATGAAGATGCGCAGCGGCCGCTCGTTCATCGCTTCAGGCGCCGGTAGGGGATGCGGATGCGCACGCGGTACTCGCCCTCGCTCGTCTCGGTGTCGAGGCGCGCTTCGAGATCGAAGAAGAGCGCGAGCCGTTCGCGCACGTTGGCCAGCGCCATGCGGTTTCCGCTGTGGTGGCTGTTCGACCCGTGGAACGGATTGACGAGTTCGATCACGACGCCGTCCTGCTGCCGGCGAACGGCGATCGTCACCAGCGCGGGTTCGGCCGAAGGTTCGATGCCGTGGTAGACGGCATTTTCGAGCAGCGGCTGAAGCATGAGCGGCGGCACCGCGGCGTCCTCGGGACAATCGTCCAGCCGCCACTCGACCCGCAGCCGCTCGCCCAGCCGCAGCCGCTCGAGGTCGAGGTACTTGCGGCACAACGCGATTTCCTCGCCCAGGGTGGCGAGCTCGCGCCCGTCTCCCATCACGGCCCGGAAAAGCTCCGCGAGTTCTTCGAGCGCCGTCTCCGCCCGGCGCGGATCCTCGCGCAGGATGCCGAGCACGCCATTCAGGCTGTTGAAGAAGAAATGCGGGCGGATGCGCGCGGTGAGCGCGGCGAGCCTGGCCTCGGCGAGCGCAGGCGAGAGCGACTTCGCGCGCAGATACAGGTAGTGAAGGACGAGCGCTGCGGCCCCGGCGCTCCAGGCGGCGGCGGCGCCGACTCCGGACGGCAGCAGCAGCGCGCGCTGACCGGGTTCGAGCGTGACACCGAGTGTCCATGCGCCGAGCGCCGCGATGCCCGCCACCGCCGCGGCGAGCGCCGCCCATCCCAGGCGGCGCAGCCAGGGCTGGAGCAGGAACAGCGTCGCGAGCGCTAGCGCGAGCGCCGGTTCCACGAGCGCGGCGAGTTCCACGAAAGCGCCAGGCAGCATGTCCCATGCGGGGGCGCGCGCGGCCGCGGCGAGGAGCGCGACCACGTTGGTCGCGAGCACGGCGCGGGCGAGCGTGCCGGGGCTGCGGAAGTCGGGCACGGGCGGGTTTTGTCTTATACTCGCTCCCATCTTCGATCCCGTTCGCGCGCCGCGCCGCATGCCGGTTGCATCCTCCGGCGGCCAGCCGCGGCCCGTTCGCTCATGACCCGAAACTCGCACTCCGCTCGCGCGTGCCGGAAGGGACGGGCGCGGACATGACCGGCCGCCCGGACGGCGGCGCCGGCAAACTCTGGTCCGGCCGCTTCGACGAGCCGGTCGGCGAGACCGTCAAGCGCTACACCGCCTCGGTCGCCTTCGACCGGCGCCTCGCGCTGCACGACATCCGCGGCTCGCTCGCGCATGCCCGCATGTTAGCGCACCGGGGCATCCTCGGCGCCGGCGACCTCGCCGCGATCGAGGAGGGCCTCGCGCGCATCGGCAGCGAGATCGAGAGCGGGACGTTCGTCTGGTCGGTCGACGACGAGGACGTGCATCTCAACATCGAGAAGCGGCTCACCGCGCTCATCGGGGACGCCGGAAAGCGGCTGCACACCGGGCGCTCGCGCAACGACCAGGTGGCGACCGACCTGAGGCTCTGGGTGCGCGAGACGATCGACGCCATCGATGCCGGGCTACGCCGCTTCCAGTCGAGTCTGCTCGACCTGGCGCAGCCCCACGTCGAGACCGCGATGCCGGGCTTCACCCACCTCCAGGTCGCGCAGCCGGTCACTTTCGCCCACCATCTGCTCGCCTATGTGGAGATGGCCTCGCGCGACCGAGAGCGCTTCTCGCAGTGCCGCGCGCGGGCGAACCGGCTGCCGCTCGGCGCGGCGGCGCTGGCCGGCACCTCGTATCCGATCGACCGCGAGTTCGTCGCCCGCGAACTGGGCTTCGAGGGCCTGTGCGAGAACTCGCTCGACGCCGTGTCCGATCGCGACTTCGCGATCGAGTTCGCCGGCGCCTGCGCACTCGTGATGGTGCACCTCTCGCGCCTGTCCGAGGAGCTGATCCTCTGGATGAACCCCTGCGTGGGCTTCATCGACCTGGCCGACCGGTTCTGCACCGGCTCCTCGATCATGCCGCAGAAGAAGAACCCCGACGTGCCCGAACTCGCGCGCGGCAAGACCGGGCGCGTGATCGGTCACCTGGTCGCACTGCTCACGCTGATGAAGGCGCAGCCGCTCGCCTACAACAAGGACAACCAGGAGGACAAGGAGCCGCTGTTCGATGCCGCCGACACGGTGACCGACACGCTCACGGTGTTCTGCGAACTGGTGGGCGGCATCCGGGTGAAGCCCGACGCGATGCGCGCCGCGCTCGCCCAGGGCTACGCCACGGCGACCGATCTCGCCGACTATCTGGTCAAGCGCGGCCTGCCTTTCCGCGACGCGCACGAGGCGGTCGCGCGCGCCGTGCGCCATGCGCAGGAGCAGGGCTGCGGGCTTGCCGCGCTGCCGCTCGATGACCTCAGGTCGTTCTCGCCCCTGGTGGAGACGGACGTCTATGACGTGCTCACGATCGAGGGCTCGCTCGCCAGCCGCAACCATCGCGGCGGCACCGCGCCCGAGCAGGTGCGTGCGGCGATCGAGCGGGCCCGCGCCTCGCTCTGAGCGCAGGAACCGCGGCCCGCATGCCGCTGCGTGAAGGACTCGCGCGGGCGATCGGCCGCGCGCTCGGCCGCCCCTTCGTCGTGGAGCGGGCGCGGCCGCTCGGCGGAGGCTCGATCCACCGCGCGCTCATCGTCGAAGGCGACGGCGAGCGCCATTTCGTGAAGCTCGCCGACGCCTCCCGCGCGGATCAGTTCGATGCCGAGGCAGACGGACTGGAGGCGCTCGCGGCGAGCGGCGCGATCCGGGTGCCCGCGGTGCTCGCGCTGGGAGCCGAGGGGCCCGACGCCTTCCTCGTGCTGGAGGCGCTCGATCTCACCGGAACGGGCGACGAGGCGGCGCTGGGACGCGCGATCGCGCGCCTGCACGCGTGTGCGGGCGAGCGCTTCGGCTGGCGACGCGACAACTACATCGGTGCCACGCCCCAGCACAACGGCATGGATTCGGACTGGACGCGCTTCTTCCACGAGGCGAGGCTGCGGCCGCAGCTCGATCTGGCGGCGGCCAATGGCTACGGGAGGCTGCGGGAGGCGGGTCTGCGCCTGTGCGAGCGGCTGGACGACCTGTTCGCCGGACACCACCCGCGGCCGAGCCTCCTGCACGGCGACTTGTGGAGCGGCAACGCGGGCTTCGTGCGCGACGGCACCCCGGTCATCTTCGATCCGGCCACGCATTGGGGAGACGCCGAGTGCGATCTCGCGATGACGGAACTCTTCGGCGGTTTCGGAGAGCGCTTCTATGCCGCCTACGCGGCAGTGCGGCCGCTCGATCCGGGCTACGCGGTGCGCAGGCGGATCTACCAGCTCTATCACGTACTCAACCACGCCAACTTGTTTGGCGGCGGGTACGCGGGGCAGGCGGGCGCGATGATCGAGCGCCTGCTCGATCGCCGCGGCCGCTGAGCCGGATGAGCCGCCTCAGCGGCCGGTTCGCTGGGTAGTCAGCCCCTGCGCGGAGCGTAGCCCCGGCCGCGCATGTGTCCGAAGCGCTGGTCGGCGATCGCCTTCTGCTCGGGCGTGAGCACCGCGTACAGGTCCTTCAGCGCCGCGCTCATCGCCTCCATGCCAGCCACGCGGGTCTTCATCATCGCGACACGGCTCTCCATGCGCTCGGGCGCCGGGCCGGCCGCCTGCCGCATCGACTCGAACATCGCCTTCATGGTCGCGGCCTGGGCGTTCGCCTGCGTCGCGAACGCCTGCCATGCGCCTTCCTGCTCGGCGTTGATCTTCAGCTCGGCCTTGAGTTCGCGCAGGTGCGCCTCGGGATCGTGCGCCGCGTGCTTGCCCGGGCCTCCCATCATCATCGGTCCGGCGGGCCCTTGTGCGCCCATCATCGGGCCCATCGGCATCGCGCCGCCCCATCCGCCGGGCTGTGCGTAGACTGCCGCGGCCAGTGCGAGGGAGGAAGCTGCGGCGAGGGTGGCAAGGATCTGGTAAGAGCGTTTCATGGTATGCGTCTCCGTTGAAGGGTTGCGGCCCGGAGCCCGGGCCGGCCGGAAGGATGTCCTTCGCAACGCCGCCATTTCAGCGCAGGCATGTAAGCGGAAGATGTCGGAAACACGCCTTTTCGTAGCGCAGTGCGACGGCGGCCGGGTTCGCAACAGTGGGTAACAATATTTCGCGCCGAGGCGGCGCGGAACGGGAAGACAATATGCGCATGGAAAGACCCGACCACATCCTGATCGTCGATGACGACGCCGAGATCCGGCGGCTGCTCGAAGCCTATCTGTCGAAGAACGGTCTGCGCGTGAGCACCGCGGCGGAGGGCCACGCGATGTGGCAGGCGCTCGACGCGGGCCAGGTGGATCTCGTCGTGCTCGACCTGATGCTGCCGGGCGAGGACGGGCTCACCCTGTGCCGGAAGCTGCGCGCGCGCTCCGATGTCCCCGTCATCATGCTGACCGCGCGCGGCGAGGAGACCGACCGCATCGTGGGGCTCGAGATGGGCGCGGACGACTATCTGCCGAAACCCTTCAGCGCGCGCGAGCTGCTCTCGCGCATCAAGGCCATCCTGCGCCGCGCCCGCGCGCTGCCCTGCAACCTGCGCCCCGAGGAGGCGCGCAGTCTCGCATTCGGGGGCTGGGTGCTGGACACCGTGCACCGCCACCTCGTGTCCGCCGCCGGGGTCGTCACTGCGCTCTCCGGAGCGGAATACCGCCTGCTGCGGGTGTTCCTCGCGCACCCGAACCGTGTGCTGAACCGCGACCAGCTCATGGATCTCGCGCAGGGAAGACCGTCCGATCCGCTCGACCGTGCGATCGACGTGCAGGTCAGCCGTCTGCGCCAGCGTCTCGGCGACGATTCGCGCGATCCGCGGCTGATCAAGACTGTGCGCGGCGAGGGCTACGTGCTGTCCGTGCCGGTGAGCGTACAGTCCTGATGCGCCTGCTGCCGAAATCGCTGTTCGGGCGGCTCGTGCTGGTGCTGTTCGGCGGCCTCATCGTCGCCCAGCTCCTGAGCGCTGTAATCGCCTTCGCCGAGCGCGACCGCCTGCTTCTGCGGGCCTCCGGGATGCGTCCGGCACAGCGCATCGCAGACATCGTCCGGCTGCTCGACTCGGTGAGCGCCGAGGAGCGCGCGCGCATCGTCGCCGTGCTGAGCGTCCCGCGCGAGCGCGTTTCGATCGACCGGATGCCGCCGGCCGAACCGGATGCGGAGCCCAACGCCCGCGAGGCGATGCTGGCCGCGGCGCTGCGGCTGGCGATCGGCGACGATCGGCCGCTGCGCGTGACGGTGCGCGAGGCACCCGGATGGCGGCCCGAGCGCATGCCACGGGGGCCGATGGGCGGCGCGCCCATGCACCGCATGCCGCATGGCGCGATGGCCATGCTCACCCGGGTGCGGCTCGCCGATGGGAGCTGGGTGAGCTTCGATGCGCAGCTTCCGCGCGATGCGGCCGAGCTGCCGCAGCGGCTGCTGCTCACGCTCGTGGTGCTGCTCGTGGCCGTGCTCGTGCTCTCGTTCGTCGCGGTGCGCTGGGTCACGCGGCCGCTGGGCGTGCTCGCCCGTGCCGCCGAAGAGCTCGGGCGGGACCTTCGCCGGCCGCCGCTGCCCGAAAGCGGCCCCACCGAAGTCCGCGATGCCGCGCACGCGTTCAACGCCATGCAGGCCCGGCTCGTGCGCTTCATCGACGATCGCGCGCGCGTGCTGGGCGCGATGTCGCACGACCTGAAGACGCCGCTCACCCGGCTGCGGCTGCGCGCCGAGCTGCTGGAGGACGAGGATCTGCGCGCGCGTTTCGAGAAGGACCTGACGGAGATGGAGGCGATGGTCGCCGGGACGCTGGACTTCATGCACGGCCTCGGAACGGCCGAAGCCCGTCAGCCGGTCGATGTCATGGCCCTGATCGAGTCCATCCAGGCCGACTGCGAGGAAATGGGGGGCGAGGTGCGCGTCGAGGGCACCGTTCGCGAACCCTACGTGGGCAACCCCGCCCTGTTGCGCCGTTCGCTCGTCAAC
>MNXU01000015.1 GCA_001872285.1 Betaproteobacteria bacterium CG2_30_68_42 | reverse complement strand
GTTCGCCCTGAGCTTGTCGAAGCACATAGACCCTTCGACAAGCTCAGGGCGAACGGGAAAATGGAGGTTGTTACAGTGCGCAGTATAGTAGGGTGCGTCCTACGCACCAATGATTATGGTGCGTGGGACGCACCCTACAATTTCTTACGGTATGTGCCAGGAGGTCAATTGTTCTTCGCTTCCTGCGCGACTTTCGCGGTGCAGCAATTTTCGGCTGCAACCGGTACGCTTGCAGCCGAAAAGGATTCGACGGATCATGGCATTCCTAATCCAAGTTAACCGAATGCGCCCGTGACCATGACACCCACTAATCGTTCGCTTGTTCGCCGCTTGGCGGTGGCGCTTGCCATTGCCGCCATTCTGGCCATCGCCCTGTGGGGTTTCGCCCGACCGAAGCCGGTTCCAACCGTGTTCGTGGAAGTGGGCCGGGGCAAGGTCGAATCCACTATCGCCAACACGCGCGCCGGGACGGTCGAAGCCTGCCAGCGCACCAGGTTGTCGACGATAATTGGCGGTCGCATCGAGATATTGGCGGTGAAGGAAGGCGACCGGGTGCAAAAAGGCCAGCTTCTGATGAAACTGTGGAACGACGACCAGCAGGCGCAAAGCAAGCTGGCACAGGCGCAAGCGGAGGTGGCGAGGAAGCGTGTCGGCGAGGCCTGCACATTGGCCGCCAATGCCGGGAGCGAGGCTGAACGTCAAGCCGCCCTGCGCGCCATGGGGTTTGTCTCCATATCCAGGGAGGAGGCCGCTCGCGCCGACGCCCATTCCCGGCAGGCCGGTTGCGACGCGGCCAAGGCTGACGTGGCCCGTGCCGAGGCGCAGATACGGGTGACCCGCGTCGAGCGGGGGCGTACCGTGCTCTATGCGCCCTTCGCCGGAACAGTGGCCGAGATCGTCGGCGAGGTGGGCGAATATTCGACGCCCTCGCCCCCCGGCGTGCCGACGCCGCCCGCCATCGATCTGATCGACGATTCCTGCCTCTACGTCAAAGCGCCGATGGACGAGGTGGATGCGCCGAAAATCCGGGTCGGTCAGCCGGTGCGCATCAGCCTCGACGCGCTGCCGAAGCAATCCTTCCCCGGCCACGTCAAACGCGTCGCGCCCTACGTTTCGGTCGTCGAGAAGCAGTCGCGGACGGTGGACATCGAAGCCACTTTCGACCGGCCAGAGGCGGCGGGCAAGCTGCTGGTCGGCTATAGCGCCGATGTCGAGGTGATCCTCGCAGTGCGCGACAACGTGGTGCGAGTGCCCACTCCGGCTCTGTTCGCAGACGGCAAGGCGCTGGTGGTTCGCGCCGACGGCACGCTGGAGGAACGCAAGATCAAGACCGGACTGGCCAATTGGGAATACACCGAAGTGTCCGGAGGCCTTGCCCCCGGCGAGCGGGTCGTCACCTCGCTGGAACGCGAGGGGGTGAAGGCCGGTACCCATGTCGTGGCAGACGAAAAAACGCCATCGGCAGGCAAGTGATGGGCGCGGGCCAGATCGAGCTGCGCGGCATCGAGCGCGTGTTCCGCCTAGGCGACAGCGAAGTGCGTGCCCTGAGCCATCTCGACGTGGCCGTCGCGCCCGGCGAATACGTCGCGGTGATGGGGCCATCCGGCTCGGGCAAATCGACGCTGCTCAACCTGCTCGGCCTGCTCGACCGGCCCGATGCCGGCATCTATCTCCTCGAAGGGCGCGACGTGACCACCCTCTCGCCGGAAGAGCAGGCTCGCGTGCGCAGCGAGCGGATCGGTTTCGTGTTCCAGAGCTTTCACCTGGTGCCGCGACTGACTGCTGCCGAGAATATTGCCCTGCCGATGATGCTGGCCGGCATCCCGCCCAAAGAGCGCGCCGAGCGGGTCGCTCGCGCCCTCGAGGACTATGGCCTGAAAAACCGGGCCGGTCACCGGCCCGACCAGCTTTCCGGCGGCCAGCGCCAGCGCGTCGCCATCGCCCGCGCCACCATCATGCAGCCCGCAGTGATCCTGGCCGACGAGCCCACCGGCAACCTCGATCGCGCCACCGGCGAAGAAGTGATGCGCCTGCTCGAACAGCTCAATGGCGGCGGCGTGACGCTAGTCGTCGTCACCCACGATCCCGTCCTCGGCAGCCGCGCCAGACGACAACTGTTAATGGAGGATGGGCTGTTGCGGCATGACAGCGCATTTGAGGGAACGGCAAATTCCTGAATCCAACCATTTTCAACCCAAACGATTCAAAAAACCCGCTACCCCCGCAAACATGCTGCCAACCGACTTTAACCCCATCCGATGCGCGCCCCCGACCTGATCCGTTTCGCGCGCGACGCGGCCACCGGCAATCCGCTACGCACTTCGCTGCTGGTGCTTGCGGTGGCGATTGGCGTGGCGGCGGTGGTGATGCTGACGGCGCTTGGCGACGGCGCGCGGCGCTATGTGGTCAACGAATTCTCGTCCCTCGGCAGTAATTTGGTCATCGTCCTGCCCGGTCGTTCGGAAACCGGCGGTTTCAATCCGGCCAACGCCATCACCAGCACGCCGCGCGACCTGACCATCAACGATGCTCGGGCGTTGCTGCGCGGCACGGCGATTCGCCGTCTCGCGCCGTTGACCATCGGCACTTCGGAAATCAGCGTCGGCGGCAAACTGCGCGAAGTTATCGTGGCTGGCACCACGGCGCAGTTTGTCCAGGTGCGCAACCTCGCCATCGCCCAAGGGCGTTTCCTGCCGGACGAGGACTGGGGGCGGGGTTCGGCGGAAGCGGTGATCGGCGCAAAAATCCGCGACGAGCTGTTTGGCCCCGAACCTGCGCTCGGCAAGCTGGTGCGCATTGGCGACAGGCGTTTCCGCATCGTCGGCGTGTTCGCAGCCAGTGGCCAGGGGCTGGGCATGAACAACGACGAACTGGTGGTCGTGCCGGTGGCGCTGGCCCAGGCAATGTTCAACAGCAACACGCTGTTCCGCATTCTGATCGAAGCGCGCAACCGTGAGGCGATCCCGGCGGCAAAAGCGCAGGCGGAGGAAATCCTCAAGCTACGCCACGATGGCGAACTGGACGTGACCGTAATCACCCAAGATGGGGTGCTCGCCACTTTCGACCGGCTGCTGGGTGTGCTGACCATGGGGGTTGCCGGCATCGCCGCCATCAGCCTGGCGGTAGCTGGGATTCTGGTGATGAATGTGATGCTGGTTTCGGTGGCCCAGCGCACGGCGGAAATCGGCCTGCTGAAGGCGCTGGGTGCGACCGGCAGAACCATTCTCCTGGCCTTCCTGGTCGAAGCGACGATGTTGTCGCTGGCCGGGGCAGTTGTCGGCTTCGTGCTCGGCCAGGCGGGCGCGGCCTTGATCCGCCATCTCTACCCCACTTTCCCGGCCTATCCGCCCGCCTGGGCGGTATTCGCAGGACTCGCCACCGCGCTGGCGAGCGGCATCCTGTTCGGCGTCGCCCCGGCGCGTCGGGCGGCAGCGCTCGATCCAGTACAGGCGTTGTCGAAGCGATGATCCGCGCATCCGACGCCATTATCCTTGCCCTGCGCGCCATCACCGCGCAACGTTTGCGTAGCTTTCTGACGGTGCTCGGCATCGCCGTCGGCATTGCTGCGGTGATCCTGCTGACTTCGATCGGCGAGGGTATCCACCGCTTCGTGCTGGCCGAGTTCACCCAATTCGGCACTAATGTCATCACGATCACGCCCGGCAAGGTCAAGACTTCGGGCGCGCCGCCGGCGGGCATCCCCACCTCGGTGCGCCCGCTGACGCAGGAGGATGCGCGCGCGGTGTCACATCTGCCGAATGTCGCGGCGATGACGCCGATCGTGTGGGGCAATTCAGAAGTGGGCGCCAATGGCCGCTTGCGGCGAACCACGGTGTACGGTGTCGGGCCGGACATGCCCAAGGCTTTCAGCATCAAGATCAGGAGCGGCCAGTTTCTGCCGCAGGAGGGATCGGATAGCGCCCGCGCATTCGTGGTGCTCGGCGCCAAGCTCAAGAAGGAGCTGTTCGGCGGTGATAACCCGCTGGGTGCGCGGGTGCGCATCGGCGGCCTGCAATTCCGCGTTATCGGTGTGCTGGAGGCCAAGGGACAGATCCTCGGCATCGATATGGACGACACCGCCTACATCCCGGCAGCGCGCGCGCTGGAGCTCTACAATCGCGACGGCCTGATGGAAATCGACGTGACTTACGCGGAAGGGACGCCGGCAAAAGGAGTGAGCGATGCGCTCAAAACGCTTCTCAAGGTGCGCCATGGCCGCGAGGATTTCACCATCACGACGCAGGAGGATATGCTGCGCACACTGTCGAAAATTCTCGACATTCTCACCATGGCGGTCGGCGCCCTGGGCAGCATTTCACTGCTGGTCGGCGGCGTTGGTATCGTCACCATCATGACCATCGCCGTCACCGAGCGCACCGGCGAGATCGGCCTGCTCACCGCGCTGGGCGCGCCGCGCCGCGTCATTCTCGGTTTGTTTCTCGGCGAAGCGGTGGCGCTGTCCGCCGTCGGCGGCGTGCTGGGTCTGGCGCTCGGCACCGGTATCGCGCAACTGATCCACTTGTTCGTGCCGCCGCTACCGGTGCATACTCCTCTTACTTTCGTCTTCCTCGCCGAAGCGGTCGCCATGGTCATCGGCCTGGTTGCCGGGATACTCCCCGCCCGCCGTGCGGCGCGGCTGAACCCGGTAGAAGCGTTACGGGAGGAATAAGCCGCCCGGCGAGATGCCCCGGATTACAGCGGGGCCTCAAATCGCGCCGAAGTAACTCGTAGGAGCACCGCTCGCGGTGCGAACCGCCGGCACCCGGTTCGGCCTGGCAAGCGGGCCTCCTACAAATGTGCTACTCGAGAGAGGAAGCGTTCCCACGGCAAATTTGTTCTCCCCTTAAAATCAAAGCAATTGAGGGCGAGTCGAGTTAGCCCGCGTAGGGCGCAATCGTTATTGCGCCGAATGAAAATATCCATAACCAGCAGCTTGGCACATGAACAATGATCGCGTTGTATCCTATTCGAGCATCATACGGCGCAATGCGCTACGCTTATTGGCGCCCTACGTCTTGC
>MNXU01000041.1 GCA_001872285.1 Betaproteobacteria bacterium CG2_30_68_42 | reverse complement strand
TCGGCGCCGACAAACAGTACTTCTTTGCTGTGGCTTCAAGACATTCACTCCCGGCTCCCTCGTCACTTCGAGGGGCGATGATGTCCTGCCGCCGTTGCGGATACAGCCGATAATTACATCGGCCTATCGGCTACTGGGGGATTTTGAAGTGGCCATCAATGGGGGAATTTGGGTGGCCACCGCGGGTCTATAGAACTGATTCGGTCTTCCGCGGGCGAAAAGCGCACGCCAGCGTCACATTTCGAAAACCCAGGGGCTTATTTTCGTGATAACGGCCCGCGCCCACCCAAGCAAGGCACTGGCACGCCAGCATGGGTACAAAACGGTGACAGGTATCAAGGAACAGCCCGGGACAACGGGGACAATTCGGGGACACTGAAATTCCAAAATTTTGTCCCCAAGCAAGATTTGAATGTCGCCCGGAAAATAAAAAAACCGCCTAAGTGGCGGTTTTTTTAAGGTGTTTCTTGGCGGAGTGGACGGGACTCGAACCCGCGACCCCCGGCGTGACAGGCCGGTATTCTAACCAACTGAACTACCACTCCTCGTCCTGCTGCACCAGGCTGGTGGGTGCTGACGGGCTCGAACCGCCGACATCCGCCTTGTAAGGGCGACGCTCTACCAACTGAGCTAAGCACCCGCTTGCGCACCCGATCCTGCGCGCGATCCCGCACCCAGGATCCAGACCCGACGCCTCGACGGCACCCGCATCGCGGTCACCGCCGAACGTGTTTCAGTTTAATGCATCCTTCAGACCCTTGCCAGCGCGGAACTTCGGAACCTTGGCCGCCCTGATCCGGATCGCCGCGCCGGTGCGCGGATTGCGCCCGCTGCGTGCCGCGCGCTTGCCGACGAAGAAGGTGCCGAAACCCACCAGCGTCACCATCCCCCCCTTCTTCAGCGTCGACCTCACACCACCCACCGTCGCATCGAGCGCCCGGCCCGCCGCCGCCTTCGAGATGTCGGCCTGCTTGGCGATGTGATTGATCAGATCGGTCTTGTTCACTTCGTTCCCCTGTTCTGGTTGATCGGACATGCCCGATGCGATGCTCGCGGAACGCTTCACCGCTCGTTGATGTGTAGCCTCTGCGCCGGAGTTCGATTCGGAGGGCCGCGCCCGCGCGATGCTCCGGGCGATTCCGCACGCGCTTTATAGCAAGCCGAAAATCACCGGTCAAGCGCTATCGGTGCAATGCAGCCGATTTCGGACAGCTGGATCGGCGTTGCGCCTACAGGAACCGCACCTGCCCATCCGGTCGAGTGCCGAAACGTACCTTCCGTAGGGCGCGGCAGGCGAAGCGCATCGCGCCGCAGGCTGCCTTGGCAACAGGCAAGGAAGCGCGCACCGCAGCGGATCAATGGGTGATCGCCGTCGAATCCAGCGTGCCGCCGGAAGCCGCCGGCAGCGGGCCGGCTTCGCCCGATCCCGCCTCGGGCTTCTCGGCTGCCGGTTCGGGTTTGCGCTCGAGCGCGAGTTCGAGCACCTTGTCGATCCACTTCACCGGAATGATCTCGAGACCGTTCTTGATGTTGTCGGGGATCTCGGCCAGATCCTTCACGTTTTCTTCCGGAATCAGCGCCACCCGGATGCCGCCACGATGCGCCGCGAGCAGCTTTTCCTTGAGGCCGCCGATCGGCAGCACCTCGCCGCGAAGCGTGATCTCGCCCGTCATCGCGACATCCGAGCGCACCGGGATTCCGGTGAGGATCGAGACCAGCGCAGTGGCGATCGCGATCCCCGCGCTCGGCCCGTCCTTGGGCGTCGCACCTTCCGGAAGGTGGACGTGGAGGTCGCTGCCCTGGTAGAAATTCTCGTCGATGCCCAACTGCTTCGCGCGCCGGCGCACGACCGTGAGCGCGGCCTGGATCGATTCCTGCATCACTTCGCCGAGCTTGCCGGTGGTCATCGTCTTGCCCTTGCCGGGCACGACCACCGCTTCGATGGTGAGGAGTTCCCCCCCGACCTCCGTCCACGCCAGCCCGGTGACCTGCCCGATCTGATTCTCCTTCTCCGCGATGCCGAACGCGTAGCGGCGCACGCCGAGCAGCTTGTCGAGCCCCTTCGAGTTGACCACCACCTTGTTCTTGCGCTTGCCGAGCACCAGCGACTTGACGACCTTGCGGCAGATCTTGGAGATCTCGCGCTCCACCGCACGCACACCGGCCTCCCGCGTGTAATAGCGGATGACGTCCATGATCGCCTCGTCGGTGATCGAGAGCTCGTCCGCCTTCAGCCCGTTGGCCTTCAACTGCTTGGGCAGCAGGTAGCGCTTGGCGATGTTGAGCTTCTCGTCCTCGGTGTAGCCGGAGAGCCGGATCACCTCCATCCGGTCGAGCAGCGGCGCCGGAATGTTCAGGGTGTTGGCGGTCGCGACGAACATGACATCCGACAGGTCGTAGTCGACTTCGACGTAGTGATCGACGAAGGTGCTGTTCTGCTCCGGGTCGAGCACCTCGAGCAGGGCCGAGGACGGATCGCCGCGGAAATCCATGCCCATCTTGTCGACCTCGTCGATCAGGAACAGGGGATTGCGCACGCCGATCTTGGCCATGTTCTGCAGGATCTTGCCGGGCATCGACCCGATGTAGGTGCGCCGGTGCCCGCGAATCTCCGCCTCGTCGCGCACCCCGCCCACGGACATGCGCACGAACTTGCGGTTGGTCGCACGCGCGATCGACTGGCCGAGCGAAGTCTTGCCCACTCCGGGCGGTCCCACCAGGCACAGGATTGGCGCCTTCAGCTTCTCGACCCGCTGCTGCACGGCGAGGTACTCGAGGATGCGCTCCTTGACCTTCGCCAGGCCGTAGTGGTCCTTTTCCAGCACCGCTTCTGCGGCGGCGAGGTCCTTGTTGATGCGCGTCTTCTTCTTCCACGGCAGGCCGGTGAGCGTCTCCACGTAGTTGCGCACGACCGTGGCTTCGGCGGACATCGGCGACATCAGCTTGAGCTTCTTGATCTCCGCCATCGCCTTGGTCTGGGCCTCCTTGCTCATTCCGGCGGCCTTGACCTTTTTCTCCATCTCGTCGAGATCGGCACCCTCCTCGCCCTCCCCGAGTTCCTTCTGGATCGCCTTGACCTGCTCGTTGAGGTAGTACTCGCGCTGGCTCTTCTCCATCTGGCGCTTGACGCGGCCGCGGATGCGCTTCTCGACCTGAAGGATGTCGAGCTCGCTTTCGAGATGGGTCAGCAGCCGATCGATGCGCTCGGCGACGGGCGCGAGTTCGAGGATCTCCTGCTTCAGTTCGAGCTTGAGCGGGAGGTGGGCCGCGACGGTGTCCGCCAGCCGGCCCGGGTCTTCGATGTCGGCCAGCGACCCGAGAATCTCGGGCGGAATCTTCTTGTTGAGCTTGACATACTGGTCGAACTGGGCGAGCACCGCCCGGCGCATGCCCTCGATCTCGTGTGTCGACGCGGGTTCGCTCGCCACCGGGCTGACCAGGGCCATGAGTACCGTCTGCTGGTCAGCGATGTGCTCGATGCGTCCGCGCTGTACGCCTTCGACCAGCACTTTCACCGTGCCGTCGGGAAGCTTGAGCATCTGCAGGATGTTCGCGATGCAGCCCGTACCGTAGACGTCTGCCGGCGCCGGCTCGTCCTTGGCGGCCGATTTCTGCGCCACCAGGAGGATGCTCTTGCCGGATTCCATGGCGGTTTCCAGCGCCTTGATCGACTTGGGCCTGCCCACGAAGAGCGGGATCACCATGTGCGGGAACACCACCACGTCACGCAGCGGAAGGAGCGGCAGCTCGACCCGCTCGACACTCAACTCGACATTGCCGGACATAGGGTTTCCCTCGATGGACACACTGATGCGACCCAGATGGGGACGCAGCCTGACGATTCAAGCCGCCAGGGCGACGGCGCTCAGTTCGAGCTGGCGACCTTGGCCTGATCGGCGTAGAGGATGATCGGCTTGCCATCGCCCTCGATCATGCTCTCGTCGACGACCACCTTGATGACATCGCTCATGGTCGGGAGTTCATACATGATCTCGAGCAGCACCGTTTCCAGGATCGAGCGCAGCCCCCGGGCGCCGGTCTTGCGCTTCAGGGCTCGCCGGGCGATGGCATCGAGAGCAGGCTGACGGATCTCGAGCTCGACGCCCTCCATCGCAAACAGCCGCTGGTACTGCTTGGTCAGCGCATTCCTGGGCTCCAGCAGGATCCGGACGAGAGCCGACTCGTCCAGCTCGTGCAGGGTCGCGACCACCGGCATCCGGCCCACGAACTCGGGGATGAGGCCGTAGCGGATCAGGTCCTCCGGCTCGACCAGGCGCAGCGTCTCGGTCACGGTCTTGCTGTTGCGGCTCCTGACCTCGGCGCCGAAGCCGATCCCGGCATTTTCGGTGCGCCCCCGGATGATCTTGTCGAGGCCGTCGAATGCCCCGCCACAGATGAACAGGATGTTGGTGGTATCGACCTGCACGAAGTCCTGGTTCGGGTGCTTGCGACCGCCCTGCGGGGGCACCGAGGCGATGGTGCCCTCGATCAGCTTCAACAGCGCCTGCTGCACGCCCTCGCCGGAGACGTCCCGGGTGATCGAAGGGTTGTCGGACTTGCGCGAGATCTTGTCGATCTCGTCGATATAGACGATGCCCTGCTGCGCCTTCTCGACCTCGTAGTCGCACTTCTGGAGCAGTTTCTGGATGATGTTCTCGACATCCTCGCCGACGTAGCCGGCCTCGGTCAGCGTGGTCGCATCCGCCATCACGAAGGGAACATTGAGCAGCCGCGCCAGGGTCTGCGCGAGCAGGGTCTTGCCCGAGCCGGTGGGGCCGATCAGCAGGATGTTGCTCTTCGCCAGCTCGACCTCGTCGCTCTTCGCGAGATGCTTGAGCCGCTTGTAGTGGTTATAGACCGCGACCGACAGAATGCGTTTGGCATGATCCTGGCCGATCACGTACTGGTCCAGGATGGCGCAGATCTCCTTGGGCGCCGGCAGTTCGCCGCGGCTGCCCTTCGGCCCCTGATCGGCGCTGATCTCGTCGCGGATGATGTCGTTGCACAGCTCGATGCACTCGTCGCAGATGAACACCGACGGGCCGGCGATGAGCTTGCGGACCTCGTGCTGACTCTTGCCGCAGAACGAGCAGTACAGCAGCTTGTCCGCGCCGGATTTTCTCTCCGCCATCGTCTTATTTCCCTGCGGCCTGGGCCGCCGCGTCCGCGCGATTGGTGAGCACCTTGTCGACCAGGCCGTAGTCGACCGCATCCTCGCCCGAGAAGAAGAAGTCGCGATCGGTGTCGCGCTCGATGCGCTCGATCGGCTGGCCGCTGTGCCTCGCCATCAACTCGTTGAGCCGCTGGCGCAGATACAGGATCTCCTTCGCGTGGATCTCGATGTCGGTCGCCTGCCCCTGAAAGCCGCCCATCGGCTGATGGATCATGATGCGGGAATTCGGCAGTGCGAAGCGCTTCGCCTTCGCGCCGGCGCAAAGGAGGAAGGCGCCCATGCTCGCGGCCTGGCCGATGCACAGCGTGCTCACGTCGGGCTTGATGAACTGCATCGTGTCGTAGATCGCCAGCCCCGCCGACACCGAACCGCCGGGCGAGTTGATGTAGAAGTAGATGTCCTTGTCCGGGTTTTCGGACTCGAGGAACAATAGCTGGGCAACGATCAGGTTCGCAGTGACGTCGTTCACGGGCCCGACCAGAAACACCACGCGTTCCTTGAGCAGCCGCGAATAGATGTCGTAGGCCCGCTCGCCGCGCCCGCTGGTCTCGATCACCATCGGGATCAGGCCCAGACCCTGCGGGTCCCCGCCCCCTGCCGTGCCGTTCGCCTTCACCTCAGTCATCCCCGCGACCTCCTCCGACTGTCCCGCGCGCACCGCGACCGGCCGCTGCCCTCACGCCGTGTTGCCCATCAGCTCGTCAAAGCTCACCGGAGTGTCGGTCACCCTGGCGTTTTCCAGCACCCAGTCCACAACGTTGTCCTCAATCACCAGCGCTTCGACCTGTGCCAGGCTCTGGTGGTTCGCATAGTACCAGCGCACCACCTCGGACGGGTCCTCGTAGCTCTGGGCGAAGTCGTCGACCATCGCCCGCACCTGTTCGGGGCGCGCCGCGAGACCCCTGCTCTTCACGATTTCGGCAAGGATCAACCCGAGCTTGACCCTGCGCTGCGCCGTTTCCGTGAACCAGCCCGGATCGACTCCCATCGTCTTCGGGTCGAGGCCGCGCTGGCGCAGGTCGTTCTGCGCGTTGTGCGCGAGCTGATGCGCCTCCTCCTGCACCAAGGCGGAAGGCAGCTCGACCGGATTGGCCGCCAGCAGGGCATTCATCACCTGCTCCTTGACCCGGCCGCGCACGCGCTTGCGCACCTCGCGCTCGAGGTTGGAGCGCACCTCGCTGCGCATGCGCTCCAGGTCACCGTCGGCGATCCCGAGCGAGCGGGCGAACTCCGCGTCCACTTCGGGCAGATGCGGCTCCTCGACGCGCTTGACCGTCACCTCGAACACCGCGCTCCTGCCTGCGACATCCTTGACGTGGTAGTCGTCTGGAAAAGTGAGCTCGAAGCTCTTCTTTTCGCCCGCCGCCATGCCCGCGAGCGCGGACTCGAAGCCCGGCAGCATGGCCCCGGCGCCCAGCGTCATCACGAAATCGGTCGCCTCGCCGCCCTTGAAAGGCTCTCCGCCGATCCGGCCGCTGAAATCGATCGTCATGCGATCCGCGCCGGCCCCCGAGCGCTGGACCTCATGGTAATGGGTGCGCTGCTTGCGCAGCACCTCGATCGTCTTGTCCACCTCCGCCTCACCGACCTCGATCACCGGCCGAGTGATCTCGCAGCCGCCGACATCGGCCGGCACGATGTCCGGATAGACCTCGAACACCGCCGAAATCTCGAGATTCCCCGGGTCGCCGCCGTCCTTGCGATCGAAGCGCGGATAGCCCGCCACGCGCAGGCTCCGGCTGCGCACCGCTTCGCTGAAGGCCTTCTGGACCGCGACACCGGTCGCCTCCGAGCGCGCTTGCGGGCCGTATTGCTGCGTGATCAGCTTGAACGGAACCTTCCCCGGCCGGAACCCGGCCATCTTCGCGGTGCGCGCGATCTTCCTGAGCCTCGCTTCGACCTCGCGATCGATCTCGGACATCGCCACCGACATGTCGAGACTGCGCTGGAGCGGGGGTGCGGTCGTACTGGTTTCCTGAGTCTGCATGAGTAGCCCCTGAACTACGGTTTCGGTTCGCGCCGGCGCGGCGGCGCCGAACGCTCCGGCATGCCGCGCGCTTGCGGCGGCGCCTGCTTTGGCGGGGCGATTCTAGCATGGCCCGCCGCCCGTCCCGCAGACGAACCGGCTCAATCCGCGCCTCGTTCTGCCGTAGTATTCGCTCAGGAACTTCGCCGCCGCGTGGAACTCAGAGCGGGTGAGACGGCGGGTGCCGCAACGTAAGCAACCCACCGCTCGCCGCGACGAATCGGACAACGCGGCAGCACATCGCCCGAAGGAGGGACAGATGAACTTCCTGAACGAATACCAGGCCCGCTACGAGGGGACACGGGAAGAGGAACTGAGCCTCCAGGAGTACCTGGAGGTGTGCAGGAGCGATCCTTCCGCCTATGCGAGCGCCGCGGAGCGCCTGCTCATGGCGGTGGGCGAGCCGGAGCTGCTCGACACGCGCACCGACCAGCGCCTTTCGCGCATCTTCTCCAACAAGGTGATCAAGGTCTATCCGGCGTTCAGGGACTTCTTCGGCCTCGAGGAGGTGATCGAGAACATCGTCGCCTACTTCCGCCATGCGGCGCAGGGACTGGAGGAGAAGAAGCAGATCCTCTACCTGCTCGGCCCGGTGGGCGGAGGGAAGTCCTCGCTCGCCGAGAAACTCAAGACGCTGATGGAGCGCGTCCCGTTCTACGCGCTCAAGGGTTCCCCGGTGCACGAATCGCCGCTCGGGCTGTTCGATGCACAGGAGGATGGCCGCATTCTCGAAGAGGATTTCGCCATCCCCCGCCGTTACCTCAACGGCATCATGTCGCCTTGGGCGGTCAAGCGGCTGCACGAGTACAACGGCGACATCACCCGGTTCCGGGTCGTCAAGCTGCGGCCCTCGGTGCTGCGCCAGATCGCGGTTTCCAAAACCGAGCCCGGCGACGAGAACAACCAGGACATCTCGGCTCTGGTGGGCAAGATCGACATCCGCAAGCTGGAACAATACGCGCAGAACGATCCCGACGCCTACAGCTACTCGGGCGGCCTGTGCCTCGCGAATCGCGGGCTGCTGGAGTTCGTGGAGATGTTCAAGGCACCGATCAAGGTGCTGCACCCGCTGCTCACCGCGACCCAGGAGGGCAACTACAAGGGCACCGAAGGCTTCGGGGCGCTGCCCTTCGACGGCATCGTCCTTGCCCATTCGAACGAATCGGAATGGCTGGCATTCAAGAACAACCGCAACAACGAAGCCTTCCTGGACCGCATCTACACCGTCAAGGTGCCCTACTGCCTGCGGGTATCCGACGAGGTGAAGATCTACGACAAGCTGCTCGCGAACTCTTCGCTCTCGCGCGCGCCCTGCGCACCCGACACGCTGCTCATGATGGCGCAATTCGCGGTGCTCTCGCGGCTGAAGGAGCCGGAGAACTCGAGCCTCTTCTCCAAGATGCGCATCTACGATGGCGAGAACCTCAAGGACACCGACCCCAAGGCCAAGTCCTATCAGGAGTACCGCGACTACGGCGGCGTCGACGAAGGCATGACCGGCCTATCGACGCGCTTCGCCTTCAAGGTGCTGTCGAAGGTCTTCAACTTCGATCACCGCGAGATCGCAGCGAACCCCGTGCATCTCATGTACGTGCTCGAACAGTCCATCGCGCAGGAACAATACCCCCCGGAAACCGAGCAGAGGTATCTGGGCTACATCAAGGAGTACCTCGCCCCCCGCTACGCCGAATTCATCGGCAAGGAGATCCAGACCGCCTACCTCGAGTCCTATTCGGAGTACGGCCAGAACATCTTCGACCGCTACGTGACTTACGCAGACTTCTGGATCCAGGACCAGGAATACCGCGACACGAACACGGGCGAGATCTTCGATCGCGCGGCGCTCAACGACGAACTGGAGAAGATCGAGAAACCAGCCGGGATCAGCAATCCGAAGGACTTCCGCAACGAGATCGTGAACTTCGTGCTGCGCGCGCGGGCGAAGAACAGCGGCAGGAACCCGCTGTGGACCTCGTACGAGAAGCTGCGCGCCGTGATCGAGAAGAAGATGTTCTCGAACACCGAGGACCTGCTGCCGGTCATTTCCTTCAATGCCAAGGCCTCCGGCGACGACCAGAAGAAACACCAGGATTTCGTCAACCGGATGACCGGAAAAGGCTACACGGAAATGCAGGTGCGGCTGCTGTGCGAGTGGTACCTGCGCGTTCGCAAGTCCTCGTGAGCCCGGCGCGCGCCGGCCCGCGAGCTTTCCCGCAAGAGCATAGCGTCTCTCGGGCCGGTCTGAAGGAGTTCCGCGTGTTCCGCGTCATCGATCACCGCCACGACGGCAAGAACCGCAGCGCGATCAATCGGAGCCGCTTCTTCCGCCGTTTCCGGGCCCAGATCCGGCGCGCGGTGTCGGACTCGATTTCAGGGCGCAGCATCACCGACATCGACCGCGGCGAGGACATCTCTCTGCCGCAGAAGGATCTCGCCGAGCCGCAGTTCGGTCTCGATGCAGGCGGGATCCGGGAATCCGTCCATGCCGGAAACGACCGCTTCAACGCCGGCGACGAGGTCGATCGCCCGCTCGGCGGAGAGGACTCGGGGCGGGGCGGGGCGGGCCAGGGCGGCGAGACTGAGGACGACTTCGTGTTCCGCGTATCGCGCGAGGAATTCCTCAACATCTTCTTCGAAGATCTCGCGCTTCCGGACCTGGTGAAAACGGAGCTCGCCCGCATCCCCGAGCACAAACTGGTTCGCGCCGGATTCAGCCAGACCGGGGTCCCGGCCAACCTCGATGTCGCGCGCTCGATGCGCGGAGCGCTCGGACGGCGTACGGCGCTGGCGGCCCCCTGGCGTGCGCGGCTCCACGAGGCCGAGGCGAAGCTGGCCGAGGCGCTCGATCGCCACGGCGTGGACGACGAGGAGGATGAAGAAATCCATGCGCTGCGCATCGAGATCGCACGGCTGAAGGCGCACATCGAGGCGATTCCCTACATCGACAGTTTCGACCTGCGTTTCCACAACCGCGTGCGCCAGCCCAAACCGACCACGCAGGCCGTGATGTTCTGCCTGATGGATGTCTCCGGTTCGATGGACGAGGAGCGCAAGGACATCGCCAAGCGTTTCTTCCTGCTGCTCTATCTGTTCCTGCAGCGCAACTACGAGAACGTCGAGGTCGTCTTCATCCGCCATCACACCGTGGCCGCCGAGGTCAGCGAGGACGAGTTCTTCCATTCGCGCGAGTCTGGCGGCACGGTGGTCTCGAGCGCGCTCGAACTGATGATCGAGATCGCCCACAGCCGCTATGCCGGCGGATCGTGGAATCTCTACGCGGCCCAGGCCTCCGACGGCGACAACTGGGACAACGATTCCCCGACCTGCCGCAATCTGCTCATCGATGCCGTGCTGCCGCTGGTGCAGTACTTCGCCTATGTCGAGATCCGCGCCGGCGAGCCGCAGAACCTATGGCGCGAATACCTCGCGGTGGCCGCGCGCAGCCGCAAGTTCGCCATGCAGCGCATCGCGGAGCTTTCCGACATCTATCCGGTGTTCCGCGAGCTGTTCCGGAAGAAGCCCGCATGAGCGAACTGCCCCCGCGCCGCGCACGCAAGCGCGCGCGGCGTGCCCTGCCCGCACCCGGCGAGTGGTCGCTGGAGCTCATCGAGCGCTACAACCGCGAGCTGGCGCGGGTCGCGGGCGGCTTCGGACTGGAGACCTATCCGATCGAGGTCGAGCTCATCAGCGCAGAGCAGATGATGGACGCCTATGCCTCGATCGGCATGCCGGTGTTCTATCACCACTGGTCCTTCGGCAAGCACTTCCTCACCACGGAGAAACGCTACCGGCGCGGTCAGATGGGACTCGCCTACGAGATCGTCATCAACTCGAACCCCTGCATCGCCTATCTCATGGAGGAGAACACCATGACGATGCAGGCCCTGGTCGTCGCCCACGCCGCCTACGGACACAACTCGTTCTTCCGGAACAACTACCTGTTCACGACCTGGACCAGCGCCGAAGGCATCATCGATTACCTGGTGTTCGCCCGCAACTACATCGCCGAATGCGAGGAGCGCCATGGAGAAGCGCAGGTGGAAGAGCTGCTCGACTCCTGTCACGCGCTGATGAATCTGGGCGTGGACCGCTACAAGCGCGTGCAGCGCCTGTCGCTCGCCCGCGAGCACGAGCGGCAGCGGGAGCGCGAGGACTATCTGCAGACCCAGGTCAATGACCTCTGGCGCACCCTGCCCGCGCGCGAGACACCGGGGCACGGCGAGGCTCAGGAGCGCTTCCCGGCGGAACCGCAGGAGAACCTGCTCTACTTCATCGAGAAGAACGCGCCCCTGCTCGAACCCTGGCAGCGCGAGATCGTGCGCATCGTGCGCAAGATCGCGCAGTACTTCTACCCGCAGCGGCAGACGCAGGTGATGAACGAAGGCTGGGCCTGCTTCTGGCACTACACGCTGATCAACGCGCTCTACGACGAAGGGCTGCTCGCCGACAGTTTCATGATCGAGTTCCTCCAGCACCACACCAACGTCGTCGCCCAGCCGGCCTACGACAGCCCCTGGTACTCCGGCATCAACCCCTACGCGCTCGGCTTCGCGATGTGGCGCGACCTGCGGCGCATCTGCGAGCATCCGGACGACGAGGACCGCGCCTGGTTTCCCGAGATCGCCGGCACCGACTGGCGCCGCTCGCTCGACTTCGCGATGCGCAACTTCAAGGACGAGAGCTTCATCGCGCAATACCTGTCGCCCAGGCTGATGCGCGAGCTGCGCCTGTTCGCCGTGCTCGACGACGACCGCCGCCAGCGGCTCTCGATTTCCGCGATTTCCGACGAGCGCGGCTACCGTGAAATCCGCCGCGTGCTCTCCGACCAGCACAACCTCGGCAGCCGCGAGCCGGACATCCAGGTCTGGAATGCCGACATCCGCGGCGACCGCTCCCTCACGCTGCGCCACCGCAGCTCGCAGCGGCGGCCGCTCACCGGGGACACCGCGGCGGTGCTCAAGCACCTCGCCCGCCTGTGGGGATTCACGGTTCGGCTGGAGACGCTCGGCGAAGACTGCAGCATCGAGACCGCCGGCGAGTGCCGCCTGGAGAAGCGCAAGGGCGCCCGCTGACCCTGCCCGGCGCCTTCCGCTCAGAGCGCAAGACGCCGCCTCGCCGTGAATGCGAGCACGCCCAGCCCGGATGCCATGAGCATCCACTGGCCCGGCTCGGGCACCGGCGCCAGCGGCGAGCCGGTCACCGAAATCGAATCGATCCCGATCCACTCGTCGTTGCCGGTGGCGTTCGCGGTGATGAAGCGAAGCTGGAGCGCCGCGGTTCCGGCGGCATCCGCGGGCAGCGTGAGCGCGACCGGCGTCACCGCGCCCGCGGCCGAGCCCACGGTCGCATCGGCGAGGAAGGCCGCGGGCAGGTTGACGAAATCGCCGCTTCCCCCGGTGCGGTACTGCAGGGCGAGCGGCTGCACGGCGTCGTCCATCGAGCCGTCCAGGTCGCGCACGACGTAGCTCAGGTGCACGTCCTGCCAGCCGCGCGTATCCAGGTCGAGCAGCAGGAAGGGCGCATCGGCGGTGCTCGATCCCTGCAGCGCCACGGCCGCATCGGCGAGTTCGAATTCGGCAATCCCGCCCGAGATCAGCGTGTTCGGGTTGGACTGGTTGGCGATCACCTGGAGCGGCGTGCCCGTTCCCGGCGCCACGATCAGGGAAGGATCGGCACCCGCGACCGACACCAGACCATCCCCACGATAGCCGAGGAAGCCGGGTACACCCGACCAGTCGTTGGCTGCGGTAATCAGCGAGGTGTCGGTCCAGTCCTGGAAGAACGGCAGCGGGCGAAACACCGCATCGGCGCGCGCGCCCGATGCGAAAAGCGAAGCCACGGCGAAGCAGACTGCAGACTTGCGCAACATGGGAGCCTCCCTTCGGTTGAGTTGCGGGAGCCAGTGTGAGCGCGCCCGCCCGCCGGTTCAATATGACATCATGGCTAGGGAGACTCGGGCGGTCGGGCTAGGCCCTTCGATGTAGGCGCCGGGCGGGACAGTGGCGGCCGGCTCCGCAGGCAGTTGGTGCGAAGGGCGGGACTCGAACCCGCATGCCGTGAGGCGCCGGAACCTAAATCCGGTGCGTCTGCCAATTCCGCCACCTTCGCACGCCGCAGCGCTGCGGATGTTACCCCGGCCGTGCGTGCGGCGCGCAGCCGCTCATTCGAGTCCGGCCTGCCTGCGCTCCCACGCCCAGGCATGGGCCACGATGGTGTCCAGCGCATGGTAGCGGGGGCGCCAGCCCAGCACCGCGCGGGCGGCGCGCGCATCCGCCACCAGCCGCGCCGGATCGCCTTCGCGCCGCGGCGCATCGACGATCTTTACCGCGCGCCCGGTCACCCGCCGGACCGCATCGATTACTTCCTGCACCGAGAAGCCGTTCCCGTTTCCGAGATTGAACGCGGCGCTTCGATCACGTGCGGCGAGGAAGTCGAGCGCGAGCAGATGCGCCTCGCACAGATCCGCGACATGGATGTAGTCGCGGATGCAGGTGCCGTCCGGCGTGTCGTAGTCGCGCCCGAACACGCTCACCGCCGGGCTGCGGCCCGAAGCCGCGCGCAGCACCAGCGGGACCAGGTGGGTCTCGGGCTCGTGGCGCTCGCCCAGTTCGCCCTCGGGATCGGCGCCCGCGGCATTGAAATAGCGCAGCGCGACCGACCTCAGCCCGTAGGCGCGGTCGAAGTCCGCGAGCGTCTCTTCCACCATCCGCTTGCTGCGCCCGTAGGGATTGATCGGGTACGCGGGATGCGCTTCGTCGATCGGCACGCGCTGCGGCTCGCCGAACACCGCCGCGCTGGACGAGAAGACGAAACGCCTCACCCGGTGCGCGAGCATCGCCTCGAGCAGGTTGAGTGTGTTCGCGTAGTTGTTGCGGTAGTAGCGCGCGGGATCGCGGACCGACTCGGCCACCTGGATGAACGATGCGAAATGCATCACCGCGTCGAAGCGCCCTGCGGCGAACGCGCGCCCGAGCGCATCGCGGTCGGCGAGATCGGCCTCGATCAGGCCGCCGGCGGTGAGCGCGTCGCGATGCCCGGTCGAGAAGTTGTCGAGGGTGACGACCTCGTGACCCGCGGCGGCGCAGCGCTTGACCATGTGCGAGCCGATGTAGCCCGCGCCCCCGACGACGAGCAGCCTCACCTCGCGCCCCGCCTGCGCTCAGCCCCGCCCATAGCTGTCCTCGAAGCGCACGATGTCGTCCTCGCCGAGGTAGCCGCCGGACTGCACTTCGACGATCTCGAGCGGAAGCTTTCCGGGGTTCTCCAGCCGGTGCTTCACGCCGAGCGGGATATAGGTCGATTCGTTCTCGCCGAGGAGGAAGACCTCCTCGCCGCGGGTCACCCGCGCGGTGCCGCGCACCACCACCCAGTGTTCGGCGCGATGGTGGTGCATCTGCAGCGAGAGCGTCGCGCCCGGCGCCACCACGATGCGCTTGACCTGGAAGCGCTCGCCGCGATCGATGCTGTCGTAATGGCCCCAGGGGCGATGGATCTTGCGATGGGCGGTGACCTCGTCCCGGCCCTCCCGCTTCAGGCGTGCGACGATCGCCTTCACCTCCTGCGCACGATCCTTCGCGGCCACCATCACCGCATCGGGCGTCTCGATCACCACCACGTCCTTCACCCCGACGCAGGCCACCAGCCGGCTCGACGAGATCGCGAGCGTGCCGCACGTTTCATGCAGCAGCACGTCGCCGCGGATGACGTTGCCGTCCGCGTCCTTCGCGCTCACCGCCCACAGCGCATCCCAGGCACCGACATCCGACCAGCCGGCATCCAGCGGGATCACGGCAGCCTGCCCGGCGCCGAGCCGCTCCATCACGGCGTAATCGATCGAATCGGCCGGGCAGGCGGAGAACGCCTCGCACCCGACGCGCAGGAAGTCGCGATCGCGCTTCGCCCCGGCGTAGGCCGCGCGGCACGCCGCGGCGATGTCGGAGCGCAGCCGCTCGATCGCGGCGAGCCAGGCGGACGCCTTCATCACGAAGATGCCGCTGTTCCAGAGATGGCTCCCGGCGGCCAGGTATTCGCGCGCCCGCGCGAGATCCGGCTTCTCGACGAAGCGCACCAGCTCGCAGCCGCCGGTCGATGCGGGCTCGCCGATCGGCGTCCCGCGCTCGATGTAGCCGTAACCGGTCTCTGGCGCATCGGGTGCGATCCCGAAGGTCACGAACCTCCCCGCCTCGGCGAGCCGCGCCGCGCCCGCGACCGCATCGCGGAAGACTTCGGGCCGGGTCATGACATGGTCGGCGGGCATCGCGACCAGCACCGGATCCGCGCCCTGCGCGACTGCATCGAGCGCGGCCAGCGTGAGCGCCGGCGCGGTGTTGCGCCCGACCGGCTCGAGCAGGATCGCAGCCGCCGCCTGCTCCGCCTCGCGCAACTGCTCGGCGACGATGAAGCGGTATTCCTCGTTCGCGACCAGCAGCGGCGCGGCAACCGTGAGGCCCGCGGGCGCACCGGCGAGCCGCAGCGCAGTCGCCTGCAGCATGCTGTGCGGCCCCGAGAGCGAGAGGAGCTGCTTGGGATACTGTTCGCGCGAGGCCGGCCACAGCCGCGTGCCCGAGCCGCCGCACAGGATGACCGGTTGGATCAGCATTGGTACGCCCCCCCTCCTTCGCGGCGCGTCATCGCTGCGCGCCGGCCAGAAGATCCTCGAGGCATAGATCCAGCCCCACGCTCCAGTGGGGAATCTCGATGCCGAAGCGCTCCCGCACCGCCTCGCACGCGAGCCGCGAGTTCGCCGGCCGCCGTGCGGGCAGCGGATAGTCCGCGGTCGCGATCGCCACCACCTCGGCGACCCTGAGCGCGATCGAAGGATCGATCCTGCGCACACGCTCGAAAATCGCGTTCGCGAAGCCGTGCCAGCTCGTCTCTCCCGCAGCGCTCAGATGGAACAGAGCGCTCGCGAACGCGCCGCCGGCCCGTTCGCGCAGTGCGCGTGCCACGATCTGCGCGCTCGCCTCCGCCAGGTAACGCGCCCAGGTGGGCGCGCCGATCTGGTCGGCCACCACCCGCAGGCGCTCGCGCTCGGCGCCCAGGCGCAGCATCGTCCGCAGGAAATTCCTGCCGCGCGCCGCATACACCCAGCTCGCGCGAAGGCACAGGGAGTCCGCTCCGCTTTCCAGCACCGCGCGCTCTCCTGCGAGCTTGCTCGCGCCATAGACCCCGAGCGGACCGGGCGCATCGGACTCCGCGTAGGGCTGCGGCTTGGTGCCGTCGAAGACGTAGTCGGTGGAATAGTGGACGAGCAGCGCCCCGCGCCTGAGCGCCTCGCGCGCGAGCAGTGCGGGCGCCTCGGCGTTGATCGCGCGCGCGAGCTCCGCCTCGCTCTCGGCCCGATCCACCGCGGTGTAGGCCGCGGCATTGAAGATGACATCGGGCCGCACCCGGTCCAGCACCGGGACCAGGGTCTGCGGCCGGGCAAGATCGACTTCCGGCCTCTCGACTGCGCTCACCTCGCCCAGCGGCAGCAGGCTGCGGCGCAGCTCCCAGGCGAGCTGGCCGCTGCGCCCCACGACCAGGATGCGGCTCACGGAAAGACCTCGGCCTCGGCGAAGGCGACTCCCGCCGCGTCCTTCGCCGAAACGAGCGGAGCGGCCTCGAGCGGCCAGGGGATCGCGAGCCGCGCATCGTCCCAGCGGATGCAGCGCTCGTCGCCGGGAGCATAGAAATCGGTAGTCTTGTAGAAGAAATCCACGCTCTCGCTCGTCACCAGGAAACCGTGGGCGAAGCCGGGCGGAATCCACAGCATGCGCTTGTTCTCGTCGGAGAGTTCGACGCCGAGCGCGCGCCCGAAGCTCGCAGACGAGTGGCGCACATCCACCGCCACGTCGAACACGCTCCCGCGCGCCACGCGCACCAACTTGCCCTGCGGGTGGTGCAACTGGTAGTGCAAGCCGCGCAGCACCCCCTTGGTCGAGCGCGAATGATTGTCCTGCACGAATTCGGCATCGATGCCGGCGACTTCGGCCAGGGTGCGCCGGTTGTAGGTCTCGAGGAAGAATCCGCGCGCATCCCCGAACACCCTGGGCTCGAGGATCAGGAGATCCGGGATCTCGGTGCGAATGACCTTCACGTGCGCGCGCCCGCTCCGTTCCAGGGCTCGCCTTCCTCCTCAAGCAGTGCCAGCAGATAGCGCCCGTACTGGTTCTTCCGCATCGGATCGGCGAGCCGGCTCAACTGCGCGCGATCGATGTAGCCCATTCGGTAGGCGATCTCCTCGGGGCAGCAGATCTTGAGGCCCTGGCGCTTTTCCACCGTCTGGATGAACTGCGAGGCCTCGATCAGCGATTCGTGGGTGCCGGTGTCGAGCCACGCCTGGCCGCGGCCCATCACGACGACATCGAGTTCCCCCCACTCCAGATAGCGGCGATTGACGTCGGTGATCTCCAGCTCGCCGCGCGCCGAGGGCCGCAGCCCGGCGGCGATGTCGCCCACCCGCTCGTCATAGAAATACAGGCCCGTCACCGCCAGGCGGGAGCGCGGGCGGGCCGGCTTCTCCTCGATGCCGAGCGCGCGCCCGTCGGAACCGATCTCGACCACGCCGTAGCGTTCCGGGTCCGTCACCCGGTAGGCGAACACCGTGGCCCCGCGCTCCTGGCGCGCCGCACGCTGCAGATCGCCCGCGAGATCGTGACCGTAGAAGATGTTGTCGCCCAGCACCAGCACCGGCCTGGCGCCCGCGAGGAACGCGGCCCCGATGGTGAAGGCCTGCGCGAGCCCCGCCGGCGTGGGCTGCACCGCGTAGGAGAACGCCATGCCCCACTGGCTGCCGTCGCCCAGGAGCTGCTCGAAGCGGGGCGTGTCCTGCGGCGTCGAGATCACCAGCACTTCGCGGATGCCCGCCAGCATCAGGGTGGCCAGCGGATAGTAGACCATCGGCTTGTCGTAGATCGGCAGCAGTTGCTTGGACACCACCGAGGTGACCGGGTAGAGCCGGGTGCCGGAGCCGCCGGCCAGCAGGATGCCTTTGCGATCGTTCATCGTGAAGGAGAAGGTTCTGCGCCTGGTCCGGTAACGGCAGCGTTCAGCGCGCGCCGTAGTTCTTTTCGATCCAGGCGCGGTAGGCACCCGAGCTCACCTCGCTCACCCAGTCCTGATGGTCGAGATACCAGCGCACCGTCCTGCGGATGCCGCTCTCGAAACTCTCGGCGGGCTTCCAGCCGAGTTCGCGCTCGATCCTGTGCGCATCGATCGCATAGCGCCGGTCGTGTCCGGGACGGTCCTTGACGAAGTGGATCAGCTTCTCGTGCGGGACCACCGGGGAGCCGGGATGCATCTCGTCGAGCAGCCGGCAGATCGAGCGCACCACGTCGAGGTTCGCCATCTCGTTCCAGCCGCCGATGTTCCAGGTTCCGCCGGGCCGCCCGCGTTCGAGCACGGTGCGGATAGCGGCGCAATGATCGCCCACGTACAGCCAGTCGCGCACGTTGAGACCGTCCCCGTAGATGGGCAGCGGCGCTCCGGAGAGCGCATTGCCGATCACCAGCGGGATGAGCTTTTCCGGGAACTGGAACGGCCCGTAATTGTTCGAGCAGTTGGTGGTAAGCGTGGGCAGGCCGTAGGTGTGGTGCCAGGCGCGCACCAGGTGGTCGGACGCCGCCTTGGAGGCCGAATACGGGCTGTTCGGCCGGTAGGCGTCGGCCTCGCGGAACGGAGGATCCCCGGGCGCGAGCGAGCCGTAGACCTCGTCGGTCGAAACATGGAGGAACCGCAAGCGTTCGCGCGCCTGCCCCTCGAGCCCCTCCCAGTGGCTGCGCGCCGCCTCCAGCAGCGCGAAAGTGCCGTCGACGTTGGTGGCGATGAACTCGGCCGGGCCGTGGATCGAGCGATCCACATGGCTCTCGGCGGCGAAATGCACGATCGCGCGCGGCCTGTGTTCCGCGAGCAGACCGGCCACCAGCGCGCAATCGCGGATGTCCCCGCGAACGAAGCGATGGCGCGCATCGCCGTCCAGTGTACGCAGGTTGCCAGGGTTGCCCGCGTAGGTGAGCTTGTCGAGATTGATCACCGGCTCGCCGGTGGCGGCGATCCAGTCGATCACGAAATTCGAGCCGATGAAACCGGCACCGCCGGTCACGAGGATGCTCATGTCATTTGCCGCCGCGCCCTCATCGAGTCGGCGGATTATAGCCGCCGCCCTCGCCGCCCCCCCGCGACAGGCTTCACGCTGCGGCGGATCCGCAGCAGGACGGAACAAGACAGCACGACCGCCATCGCGGCAAGATCGGTGAGGAAGTCGCCCCAGTCCGCGCTGCGTCCGGGCAGGTGGAGCTGGCGCAGCTCGTCAAAGGCCGCGAACGGGACGACGACCGCGGCGACCGGCCACAGCCGCGGCCAGCACGCGGCCGCAAGCGCCGCGGACAGCGCTCCGAAGATTCCCCCATGCGCGAGCTTGTCCCAGGGCGCGGGGATCAGGCCGGCGGCCTCCGGCTGCGAATTGAACCAGGTGAGCGAGACCATCAGCGCGATCGCGCCTGCGGCCGCGATCCGCTTCAGGAAGTGTTCCTTCCCCGCCGTCAATTGGCCGGGGCGATGACGGTGCGCGCCGCGCCCTCCGGACAGGGTTCGATCGCGCCGATCCGCCACGCCCGCTCGCCGGCCGCCGCGAGCAGCTCGAGCGCGCGCGCCGAGTCCTGCTCCGCGACCACGACCGCCATCCCGATGCCGCAGTTGAAGACCCGATGCATCTCGGCCTCGGCGACTCCGCCTTCGCGCGAGAGCCAGTCGAACAGCGGCGGCCTCGGCCAGCTCGCGCCATCCAGGACCGCGCGCAGGCCGGCGGGCAGCACGCGCGGAAGGTTCTCCACCAGCCCGCCTCCGGTAATGTGCGCGAGCGCCTTCACCGGAGCCGCAGCGATCAGCTCCAGGATCGGCTTCGCGTAGATGCGGGTCGGCGCCATGACGACATCGGCAAGCGAGGCGCCGCCATCGAAGATCTCGTCGAGCCGCGGGCGCGCGCGCTCGAGGATGCGCCGGATGAGCGAATAGCCGTTCGAGTGCGCGCCGCTCGAGGCGAGCCCGAGCACGCAATCACCGGGGGCGACGCGCGACCCGTCGAGGATGCCCTCGCGCTCCACCACGCCCACCGCGAAGCCGGCGAGGTCGTATTCTCCAGGCGGGTACATTCCGGGCATCTCTGCGGTCTCCCCGCCGATCAGCGCGCAGCCGGAGAGCTCGCAGCCGCGTGCGATCCCGGCCACGACCCGCGCCGCGACTTCCACGTCGAGCTTCCCGCAGGCGAAATAATCCAGGAAGAAGAGCGGCTCGGCGCCATGGACGAGGATGTCGTTGACGCTCATCGCCACCAGGTCGATGCCGATATCATCATGGCGGCCGAGCTGGAAGGCGAGCTTGAGCTTGGTGCCCACCCCGTCCGTGCCCGACACCAGCACCGGCTCGCGATAGCGCGCGGGCACGCGGAAGAGCGCCCCGAAACCACCGATCCCGCCCAGCACTTCCGGGCGCAGGGTGCGCCGGGCGAACGGCTTGATCCGCTCCACCAGCGCATCGCCGGCATCGATGTCGACGCCGGCTTCGCGATAGGTCAGCGAGGAGGATTCCAAGTTGAGTTCCTCCCGGGCGGAGGCTAGAGTAGCGGTCTTTTTCTTCCGACCCGGATTCTAGCCGAAATGCCCCCCGAACGCGCCGCGCGCCGGAGCGCACTCGTCGCCCTGGCGGCCACGCTCGTCCTCGCCGCGGCGCTCTGGCTGCTCGCCCCGGTGCTGACCCCGTTCCTGCTCGCCGCCGTGGCCGCGTACGCCTGCGCCCCGCTGGTGGGCAGGATGCAGCGCTGGGGTCTGCCGAGGAGCGCGGGCGCGGTCGTGGTGCTCGTGGCGCTCGCCGCGCTGGCCGCCGCGGTCGTGCTCCTGATCGTGCCGCTCGCCGTGCGCGAGATGCAGACTGCGCTCGCGCGAGCGCCAGCGGCCGTTACGTTGTTCAACGAGCGGGTCGCTCCGTGGCTGCGCGAGCGGCTGGGCGCCGAGATCCAGCTCGACTCCGCGTGGCTGACGCAGGCCGTTGCGGAAAACTGGGACAGCCTGCGCGGCCTGCTGCCCAGGGTGCTGGACTCGCTTCGCATCGGCGGACTCGCGGTTGTCGGTTTTCTCGTCAATGCGCTGCTCACCCCGGTGGTGATGTTCTACCTGCTGCGCGACTGGGATGCGATGATCGGCCGCCTCGCCGCGCTGGTTCCGCACGACTGGCGGCCGCAGGCGGCCCGGCTCGCGGGAGAGATCGACACGGTGCTCGGACATTTCCTGCGCGGCCAGTTGCTGGTGATGGCCGCGCTCGCCGCGTATTACTCGGCCGGACTCGCGCTCGCCGGTGTGGGCTCCGCGCTGTCGCTGGGGATGCTCACCGGTCTGCTGATCTTCGTGCCCTACCTCGGCTTTGCGACCGGTTTCCTGCTCGCCCTTCTGGTCGCCGCGCTCCAGCTCCAGGGCTTCGCCCCGGTGGCCGGCGTGCTGATCGTCTTTGGCATCGGCCAGGCGGCGGAGAGCTTCGTGCTCACGCCGGTGCTGGTGGGCAGCCGCGTCGGACTGCATCCTCTCGCGGTGATCTTCGCGCTGATGGCCTTCGGCCAGGTGTTCGGCTTCCTGGGCGTGCTGCTCGCGCTGCCGGCAGCCGCCGCGATTGCGGTCGGGATCAGGGAAGCGCACCGCCGCTGGCTCGCCAGCCCCTTGTACCGGAACACGCGGTGAGACAGCTTCCGCTCGACCTGCGTGCCCGCAGGCATGCGACCTTCGACAACTTCGTCGCCGGCGCCAACGGCGAGGCGCTCGCGCGGCTGCGCGCGCTGGCCGCGCCCGGCTGCTACGAAATGATCTACCTGTGGGGCACGCCCGGCAGCGGGCGCAGCCACCTGCTGCGTGCCACCGCGGCGGCGGCGTCGAGCGCCGGGCGGCCGGTGTGGGAAGTGGGCGCGGCCGCGGGCGAGG
>MNXU01000089.1 GCA_001872285.1 Betaproteobacteria bacterium CG2_30_68_42 | reverse complement strand
CCCCGCGCAGCGGGGATGCGAGCGCCCGCGAGCGCCGCCGAGCCGCCGACGGCGCGGGGGTCGATCATCGATGCGGGAAAAGGAGGCGGCGGTGCGAGCAGGGAGCAGGGGCCCCGCGCAGCGGGGATGCGACCGCCCGCGAGCGCCGCCGAGCCGCCGACGGCGCGGGGGTCGATCATCGATGCGGGAAAAGGAGGCGGCGGTGCGAGCAGGGAGCAGGGGCCCCGCGCAGCGGGGATGCGACCGCCCGCGAGCGCCGCCGAGCCGCCGACGGCGCGCGCGGCCTGCACCGGGCCGGTATTTTCGGTTGGCCCGGGCGGAAGACTGCACATGCGCTACACGGCGCGCACGCGCTCGATCGCCTGGAAGGAAGACGAGCGTACGCGTGCGGCGGTCGCGGCGCTCGAGGAGATCCTCGAGGCGGATTCGCCTTGGGTCTTCCGCGGCCGCCTGGAGCCGGGCATGGGGCTCGCGTGCAACAACGTCCTGCACGACCGGGCACCGTTCTCCGATACTCCGGAGCGGCGCCGGCTGCTCTACCGCGCCCGCTATTTCGACCGGGTGGCCGAACCCTCCTGCTGAGCCGGCGAATCAGGCGGAGCGCGCGGCCCGGCGCACGATGTAGCCGCCCGATTTCTCGTCGTCCTCCAGGGCGATCAGGCCGCGGCTCTGCGCCTCCTCGAGCAGTTCGCTGAAGGTCCGGAAGCCGTAATAGGACTCGCTGAAACCGGGCTGGCGCCGTTTGAGCGCCTGCTTGATCATCGAGCCCCAGATCTTGTCTTCCTCGCCGCGCTCGGCCGCGAGCGCCTCGCGGGTCTCGACGACGAGATCGACCGCTTGCTGCCGGCGATCCTCTTCCGCGCTGGCCGGCTTTCCCGCGTGGGCCGCTTCGGCCGGTTTCTCGGCCTTGCGCACCGCCCGCTTGCGGGTGGTCTTCTGCGCCTGCTCGCGCACCAGATCGTCGTAGTAGATGAATTCGTCGCAGTTGGCGATCAGCAGGTCGGAGGTCGATTTCTTCACGCCCACCCCGATCACGGTCTTGTCGTTCTCGCGCAGCTTTGAGACCAGCGGCGAGAAGTCGGAGTCGCCGCTGATGATGACGAACGCATCGACATGGGATTTCGTGTAGCACAGGTCGAGCGCATCGACCACCATGCGGATGTCGGCGGAGTTCTTGCCCGACTGGCGCACGTGCGGGATCTCGATCAGCTCGAAATTGGCCTCGTGCATCGCGGCCTTGAACTCCTTGTAGCGCTCCCAGTCGCAGTAGGCCTTCTTGACCACGATGCTGCCCTTGAGCAGCAGCCGCTCGAGCACGCGGGCGATGTCGAATTTCGGGTACTTCGCCTCGCGCACGCCGAGGGCGACGTTCTCGAAATCGCAGAACAGCGCCATGTTTTGTATTTCGGTCTTGCCGGGCATGAACGATCCTTTCGCATCCGGGCACGCTCGGGCGCGCCGGGACGCAGTCTAACCGATCGGGCGCGCCCGGATGCGTCCCAGCCGAAACGCGCCGTGCGCTATCATGGCCGCCGGCCGGCCGCTGCGCCGGCCTCGAACCGGGGTCGAAGGAGCAAACATGGAAAACGCGTTGTTGTGGATCGGGCGGCTGGCCGGAGTCGCAGGAGTGCTGGTGACCGCGGCTGCCGTCCTCGGCCGCCTCGCCGGCCATTTCCTGGTCGGCGGTTTCCAGGTCGGCACGCTGATGCAGGCCGGCACCGCGGCGATGGTGTTCGCGTGTCTCGCCTACGTCGCGCTGATCGCCAGGCGCCTGCCTGCCCGCGACTGAGCGCCACGGCCGGACGGCTCCTCAGACCGGCTTACGGCTCGGCTGCGGCGATCCGGCTGTCGTTTCGATGCGGGCGCGCCCGTGGAGGCGGCGCACCAGCCATTTCATCAGGACGAACATCAGCAGCGCGGCGACGGCGACATAGCCGATGATCCCGTGCACGCTCTCCAGTCCGGCAAGCAGACTGGCGAGCCGGTCGGCGAACAGCGCGCCGCTGGAGATGCCCAGCGCGGCCCAGAGCAAGGCGCCGATGCCGTCGTAGAGCAGGAACCAGCCGTACGCGAGGCCCGACATCCCGGCCATGGGTGCGGCGAAGGTCCTGAAGCCGGGAACGAAGCGGGCGTAGAGAAGGGAGCGCGGACCGAAACGCGCCAGGTTGCGTTCGGTGCTGACCATGCAGGCGGTGGAGCCGAAGCTCACGCGGCAGTAGAGGGCGATGAGCCGCGCCGAACCGATGCGGCCAACGGCAAACCACAGGCTGTCGATGACCACTGCGCCGGTGGCGGCCACGGCGATCGCCGCCGGCAGGGAGAATTGACCCTCGGCCGCGAGGCTTCCGGTCAGCAGCAGCACCACTTCTCCGGGAACCGGAATGCCTGCGCCGTCGAGCATGACGCCAAGAAAGATCGCTGTGTAGCCGAGGCGGGCGAACAGTGCGTAGGTGGTGTTGACGATGTCTGTCATCTCGGTTCGCCCTGTAGTTCCCTGTGCTCAGCCGCGGTTCCGGCATTCGCGCAGGGTGGCGATTGCGCCCGTGCGGGTCGGGAGCATCCCGATACCCGAAAGTCGCGAACAGCATGGGGCGCGGATGTAGACGCCGCGGGTGCGGGGCGCTTACACGGAGGGCATCGGGTGCCGGAGCGAAAAGGGTCGGGCGGCACGGCGATCGGAAAACGGGCGCGCTCGTACGAACCGCGATTTCCCGATGGCGACCCGGCGGAACGCCGCCGGGTCGCGGCGCACCGGGTGGCGGCGGCGCCGTCAGCGAAACGCCCGCACGCGGTGGGCTGAAGGCCCTTGCCCCGGTGTTACCCGCAACTTCCGACCGCGCCGCACGCGGTGCAGAAGTCGCAGCCGTCCTTGCGAATGACGGTGTAATTGCCGCACTCGCCGCACAGCGCACCCTGTTGGACCTTGGGCGCGCCCTTCTCGCGCGGCGCCTCCAGGATGCCCATTTCGCGCGTGGGATAGCCGTGCTCGTCGAGCACGCCCAGCATCGCGTAGCGGTGGATGATCAGCCGCGCCATGTAGGCGACGGTCGAGGGCCAGTTCTGCTGGCGGCGGGTGCCGGGCACGAAGGCCATCAAATCGCCGAGCGGCTCCGGATAGTTGAGCAGTTTCCTCAGTTTCATGCCGATCCATGCCGGATCCATCACCCGCATGTCGAGCGAGAGGATGCGCGTGAGCCCGTCGAGCGCCCGCGGGTAGTTGCCGGACAGCCAGACCGAGTAGGGACGGGTGAGGCCGTCGGGCAGCGTGATCTCCTTCAGCCCGAGCACGAAGTCCTCGCCCGAGGCCGGGTTCTGGACATCGACCGTCCACGACAGCGTGCCGTCGGTTCCGGTCTTCGGTTCCTTGAGGCTGAACATGGTGTCGAGCACCGGGGTCGGCCCGGAGGCGGCCAGCGCGCCGAGCTGCTCGCAGCGGTAGCGCACGATCTGGGCGACCGCGGAGACCACGCCCGGCACGCGCTTCTTCTCGCCGTGGGGCGGGAAGGGCAGGTCGAAGCCTTCGTCGCCCACCGTCCTGGCCAGCACGTCGAGCTTTAGCTTGAGCCAGGAGGGATCGTTGGCGCGCATGTCCATCGAGAGCGTCTTGGCGACCGCACCCAGGCCGCGCGGCTGATCGGAGCCGTTGACCCAGACCTCGAACGGGACCGCCTTGCCGTTCTCGATGTGGCCGACGAAGAGCGCGAACTCGCCGGTGGGCGTCTTGAGCATGTAGGTCCACGCCGGGTTGCCGTCGGTGAGCGCGGGCCGGCCCGGCCAGCGCAGGCTGGCGAGCACCGGCGCCGGCAGCGTCTTGATCGACAGGCGCCGGTTGGCCTCCGCGATGCGCACGTCCTGCGGCTGCTTCTTCTCCGCGCTTCCCTCCACCGTGAGCACCGCCCCCAGCACCTTGTTCGGCCGGTAGGTGGCCAGCCCCTTGAGACCGGCCTTCCATGCGGTCAGGTAGAGATCCTCGAAGTCCGCGTAGGGGTAGTCCTCGGGAACGTTGACCGTCTTGGAGATGCTGGTGTCGACGAAGGGCGCCACCGCCGCCACCATGTCCTTGTGGTCCTGCGCGGAGATTTCGAGTGCGGTGACGAAGTACTCGGGCAGCGGGTCCATGCCGCCGCCCAGATGGCGATAGAGCCGCCAGGCATAGTCCTCCACCGCGTACTCCTTGAAGGTGCCGTCGGCCTTGCGCTTCTTGCGTGTGTAGGTCCACGAAAACGGCGGCTCGATGCCGTTGGAGGCATTGTCGGCGAAGGCGAGCGAGATCGTTCCCGTGGGTGCGATCGAGAGCAGGTGGGAATTGCGCAGGCCGTGGGCGCGGATGCGGTCCTTGATCTCTGCCGGCAGGCGCGAGGCGAAGTTGCCCCCGGACAGGTAGAGATCGCCGTTGAACAGCGGAAAGGCGCCGCGCTCCTTCGCCAGCTCCACCGAGGCAGCATAGGCGCGGTCGCGCATGTACTCGGCGATCCGGGTGGCCATCGTGCGCGCGGGCTCCGAGTCGTAGCGCAGCCGCAGCATGATGAGTGCATCGCCCAGGCCGGTGAAACCGAGCCCGATGCGGCGCTTGGCCGCGGCCTCGGCCTGCTGCTGGGGTAGCGGCCAATGGGTGACTTCGAGCACGTTGTCGAGCATGCGGATGGCCACGTCGATCACGCGTCCGAAGCCGTCGAAGTCGAACGCGGCGCTCTCGGCGAAGGGTTCGCGAACGAAGCGGGTGAGGTTGATGGAGCCGAGGTCGCAGCAGCCGTAGGGCGGCAGGGGTTGCTCGGCACACGGGTTCGTGGCCTCGATCGTCTCGCAGTAGTAGAGGTTGTTGTCGCGGTTGATGCGGTCCAGGAACAGGATGCCCGGCTCGGCGTGATCGTAGGTCGAGCGCATGACCTGGTCCCACAGCTCGCGTGCGCGCAGCTTGCGGTAGACCCACAGCCCGTCCTCGCGCTGGTAGGCGCCGGCGGCCTTGAGGTCCGCGCTCGGTGCGGCGCGATGCACGAGCTCGACCTCGCCGTCGCCCTCCACCGCCTGCATGAAGATGTCGGTGACCCCGACCGAGATGTTGAAGTTGGTGAGGTCGCCGCGGTCCTTGGCGTGAATGAAGGATTCGATGTCGGGATGGTCACAGCGCAGCACGCCCATCTGCGCGCCGCGGCGCGAGCCAGCCGATTCCACCGTCTCGCAGGAGCGGTCGAACACCCGCATGTAGGACACCGGGCCGCTCGCGCGCGACTGCGTGCCCTTAACCAGCGCGCCGACCGGCCGGATGGAGGAGAAGTCGTAACCGACGCCGCCGCCGCGGCGCATCGTCTCGGCGGCCTGGAGCAGCGCGATGTAGATGCCGGGCTTGCCGTCGACGACTTCGGAAATCGAGTCGCCCACCGGCTGGACGAAGCAGTTGATCAGGGTCGCGCACAGTTCGGTGCCCGCGGCCGAGTTGATGCGCCCCGCGGGCACGAAGCCGTTGATCTGGGCTTCCAGAAACTCCTTTTCCCACTGCGCCCGCCGGTCTTCGGCCTCGGCCGCCGCGAGCGCGCGGGCGATGCGGGTTCGCACTTCGAGCGCGGTGCGCTCGCTTCCCTTGGCGTACTTCTCCTGCAGGACTTCGGCCGAGATCTCCTGTTCCGGCAGGTTGAGCGCGGTCGCCTGTTCGGCTTTCGCATGGGCTTTCAGCGTATCGGATGACATGACCGTGTGAGGTGGGGGGGATCGAGGGGATGCAAAGCATACCTCCGCGAGGCGCCGGAAGGAAGGGGAAAGAGAAAATTAAATATTACGTAAAACCAGTGAGTTAAAGAGAGTGCTTGTATTCGATAAGGGCTTGACACGCTAGATGTCGTGGTATATGGGCGCCCGCCCGAACCGGGGTTGCGGGCCGCTTCGGGCAAAGGTTCCCCGGAGAGCGGGGCACAGCTCGCCGCCGCCGCCGCTCACGGACGGGGCGGCTTGCCACACCGAAGGATGAACGCCGGCTGTCCGTTCCCCCACCCCCGGCCCCTCCCCCGCAAACGGGAGAGGGGAGCTTCGAGCGTCGGCCGCGCGACGTTCACGCTAAAGCCCATCGCTCGCGCGACCGTTACAGACTGCGAGCCCCGCGGCGCGCGGGGAGCGCCGACCCATCGTCATCGAGGAACGCCGCCGTGAGTGCCCAGGATTCCCCCGAGTACCGCTTCCTGCAGGAGATCGCCGCGGACCTGTCCTCCGGCGACGTCAGTTTCCCCACCTTTCTCGATGCCACGCTCAAGGTGCGCATGGCGCTCAAGTCGCCGGACGTGACCGCGGAGGAGCTCTCGCGCATCGTCATGTCCGAGCCCCTGCTTTCCGTGAAGGTGATCCGGCTGGCGAATTCGGCGGCGCTCAACCCCGCGGGCAAGCCGGTGGCCGACCTGAGAAACGCCGTGATCCGGGTCGGCTTCTCTTCGATCCGGGCGCTTGCGATCACGGTGGCGATGGGACAGTTGCTCGAGGCGCGCGAGATGGCGCCCTACGCCCCCCGCGCGCGTGCCCTGTGGGAACACTCCATCGAGGTGGCCGCGCTTTCCTTCGTCATCGCCGCGCGGCTGACCCGCATCAATGCGCACGAAGCGATGTTCACCGGTCTCGTCCACGACATCGGCATGTTCTATCTGCTCTCGCGTGCGTCGAAACATCCCGAGCTGTCGGCCGATTCGGTGGAGCTGGGCAGGCTGCTGTTCGAGTGGCACACCAGCGTCGGCCACGCCGTGCTCTCCACACTGGGCATGTCCGACGAGGTGACCGAAGCGGTCTCGGAGCACGAGATGCCGATGCGCGAGGCGGCCCCGCGCACCCTGGCGCAAGTCGTTTCCCTCGCAAATGAAATCGCCTCGCACCGCAATCCGTTCGCCGACGACGAGGTGCGCGAGGCGGTGCGCGGCGCGATCGAGCCGCTGCCGCGGCTCGCCCACGAGCAGCTCGCCGAAATCGTGGCCGAGTCGCGCGAGGAGATGGACTCCATCGTTGCGGCGTTGAGCGCCTGAGGGGGCGCGCTCAGTCCGCGAACAGGCTGCGTGCGGCCTCGAAGCGGCTGGCGAAATAGCGGCTGCGCAGCGAGTCGATGCGTACCCGCCCGCGGCTGCTCGGCGCGTGGATGAAGCGCTCGTCGCCGAGGTAGATCCCGACGTGGGAGAACGGGCGATCGAGGGTGTTGAAGAACACCAGGTCGCCGGGCTGCAGGGCTTCGCGTCCGATCGGCCGCGCGATTCTCGCGATCCGCGCCGCATCGTGCGGCAGCGCGAGGCGCAGCGTCTGTCCATAGACATAGGTGACCAGCCCGCTGCAATCCAGCCCCGCTTCGGGGTTGCGACCGCCGAAGCGGTAGCCGGAATCGATCAGCCCCAGCGAGAACAGCACCACCTCCGCAGCTTTCGATCGGCTGGCCGCGGCCGCAGCGGGGCCTCGCGGCGGAGCGGGCGGCGCCACGGCGCATGCCGAAAGCATCATCGCCACCGCGACTGCGCTCCACGCGCTGCGCCTCACGATCCATCCTCCCGCACCGTACCGGCCGCTTCCATTATCGGTCGTTCCCGCTTTCGCGTGGGTCGCCGATGCGACTGGTCAGTCCCGCTCCCGCTCTCCGGAGGTGGGACCGGCAGGCTCGCCGATCTCGAAGGGCCGGGGCTCGCCGGCGAACAGCCTGCGCAGGATCGCTTCCTCGCGCTCGACGATGCGAGAGACGAACTCTCCGGCGCCGTTCATGGAGCGGAAGGCGGCGAAACCGTTTTCGAGGAACTGCTGAAGGCTGCCCAGCCCGGCGAGCTCGGCCGGCGCGCGCATCATCCGCAGGATCCCGGCGACGAGCGGCATGCGCGTGAGTCGCCCGAGGCTCGTCCCGACCTCGCCGATCAGTGCGATCTGGCGCTCGCGCAACGCGCGTTCGCCCGCCGCGCGGTAGGCGGCGGCGTAAGCGGTTCCGTCGATCCCGTTCTCGCATCCGGCGCGAACGAGCACGGCGGCGAGCGCGCCGTCCAGTCGTTCGGAGACCGCATCCATCTCGACCGCCGCCGCGAGCGTGGCGAGCGCCGTGGCGGGCAGTAGCGCGACGAGCGAGGGCAGGATGCGATCGAGCTGTGCATCGCGTTCGCCGAAGTCCTTCGGCCCGTAGAGGTCGCTGAGGAAGAAGGCGGCGGCGCGCGCGTAGCGCTCGTCCTTTAGCAGGTCGCGGTGGGTGCGGGCGAGCCGCGCGGCCTGCCACTCGCGCAGGGCCATCCGCCGGCGCGCAGAAACGGGATCGGCCCGGGCGTCCTCGCGCAGCGCAATTGCGCTGGACAGACTCGTCCGCAGCGCGGCGGCGATCGCGTGCTTGTCGCGCAATGCATGGGTCGGGACGAAAGGCTCGGGCATGGGCTTCGCTTCGGTCGCCGGGCATTATCCGGAAAAATCGACTTCGAACCACAGAGAAGACAAGTCACGGCCCACCCGCGTAATGCGGGTCGGCCACGCCGGCCGGGTCCGGATCGCAGCCGGCGCGCTCAGGCGCCGAGACGCTGCCGCAGCGCCCCGGGCGACAGAATGGCGAAATCGGTCAGCCGCGCCAGTGCCAGCAGGTCCTCATCGCCCGTGACGAGGGCCTCTGCCCGGCCTGCCGCTGCAGCGTGCAGGAACATGGTATCGGCAGGATCGCGGCAGGCCGGAAGCTTCGCCAATTTCTTCGCCGGCGCAACGATTTCCGCATGCGGCAGGAAATCCGCGAGCAGCTCTCGCCGATCCTCCGGGCTCAGGCGGAATTTCGGATATTCGAGCACTCGCAGCAGTTCCCCGGTGGTCTCGCGCGTCACCAGCGCAACGAGGCGGCCGCGCTGCCACGCCGCGCGCAGCCAGTCGCGACGGCCGGCGCGGAACAGCAGGGCGGAGACGACCACGTTGGTGTCGAGTACGGCGCGCAAGGCCGCTTACCTGCTGCGGCCGGTCTTGCCGCCTTTCCGCGCCCAGGCCACCGCAGCCGCGACATCCTCCTCGACGATGCCCATCGCCGCCAGCTTGTCGCGCACCGCGTCGGCCCGGCCGATGCGCACCGGCGTAGCCACGATACGCCCCGCCTCGGCCTGAACCTCGAAGTACTCGGTGCCCGGAAACGCCTGCGCCACCGCCTTCGGCAAGCTGATCTGGTTCTTGGACGTCAGTTTGGCGAGCATCATGATTCCGTGAGACAAGGAAGTAAGGAGAAACTACTCTCCGGGAACGAGATGGTCGATGTATAGAATCGCATCGATCTCCGTTGTCGCATCGATGAAGGACTGCGGTGCTCAGGTCAGGGCAAGCCTCACCGTCCTTCCGGCACCGGCGCATACCCGGCCTCGCGCTGGCTGCGCACGGCGAGGATGAAAATGGTGTCGATTTCGGCGACGTAGCGGTACAGGGCCAGGTAACCGTGCGAGCGGCGACCGATGACCAGTTCGCGCTTGCCGTTGTGCGCGGGACGGCCGATCAGGGGGTTGTATTCGAGGACATCGAACGCCGCGATGATCTCGCGGATGCGCAGTTCCGGATGCTCGACCTGGTATTGGGCGAGGTGGTCGAGGATACGCTCGAAGTCGCCCATGACCTCTGGCGCCAGTTCGATGCGCGACATGTTCAGCGCGCGAGCTTGCGTGCCGCCGGACGCCGTGCCGCCTTGCCGGCAAGGCGATCCTCCAGATAGCCGCGCATTTCCCGCCACGGGATTGTCTTGCCGGAGGCGACGATGCTGGCGTAGCGTTCCTCGGCCGTGGCATCGAAATCCGTGCGCAACTCTTCCTGCGCCGCCTTTTCCGCGATGGCCTCGAGAATGAATCCGTGCGCGGTCGTTCCGGCGCGTTTCGCCGCCGCCGCGACACGGGTTTTCAGGTCTTCCGGCAGGCGTATGGTCGTGGTGGTCATGGCGGGCTCCCAAGTGTGGAATGCAAGCGGCTACTGTAGCACACTGATGCTACAGTCCGCCGTCCCGCCAGGGCCGACTTGCGGCGCTCCCTCTCGGCAGTCGATTCCAGTAAAGATATGAGTCTGAACGATCGGTTTTGAATTGCAATTTCTTAAGCGACGAAGGTGGTCTGTGGTGCTTGTGGGGAACCGCCGATGGTGGGGTTGCGCTGGGTGCGCCGGACGGAGCGCGTAGCGCGACTGGAAGCGCACCCAGCGCGGCGGCCGAAGTCAAGCGCTGGTCGGCCGGCAGGAAGAAGCAAGCCGTGCTGCGCCTGCTGCGCGGCGAATCGATGGATGCCCTCTCGCGCGAGCTGGCCGTGCGCCGATCTACCGGCTGGAGGACAGGTTCGCCTTTGCGGGTGTGTCTGCAGGTACCGGGATTTAGATGCCCGCGCCCAATCGCGCCGCCGGCATTCGGCTAGACTGGCGGCGGACAGGCTCCGGAGGTCGGAAACGGATGGGCGCAACCCCGGCGATCGAAGTGCAGTTGCCGACTTGCGCGGCGCGGCTGCAGGGGACCTTCGACGCGCAGCGCCGCGCATCCCGCAGGGACCCGGGACCGGCGTTCGCCGTGCGGGCCGAGCGGCTGCGCGCGCTGGAGCGGCTGCTGCGCGAGAACGCGGAAGCGTTCGCGGAGGCGATCCGCGAGGACTTCGGAAACCGCTCGCTCCACGAGACGCGCCTGCTGGAGATCTTTCCCGCGCTCGAGCAGATCCGCTACGCGCGATCGCACCTGCGGCCCTGGATGCGCGAGGAGCGACGCGCCGTCTCGCGCTGGTTCCTTCCGGGACGGGCGAGCGTCGTGCGCCAGCCGCTCGGCGTGGTGGGGATCATCGTGCCCTGGAACTACCCGCTCTATCTCGCGCTCGCGCCGCTCGCAGCGGCGCTGGCCGCGGGCAATCGCGCCATGGTGAAACTCTCGGAGCTCACCCCGCGCACCGCGGCCCGGTTCGCGCAAGCCGCGGCGCGGATCTTCTCCCCCGAGGAGGTCGCGGTGATCGAGGGCGATGCCGCCGTGGGCGAGGCGTTCTCGCGGCTTGCCTTCGACCATCTGCTCTTCACCGGCTCCACACGCGTCGGCCATGCCGTGATGCGGGCCGCTGCGGGCAACCTGACCCCGGTGACGCTGGAGCTCGGCGGCAAGTCGCCGGCGATCCTGGGCGCCGGCTTCCCGGTCGCGCGCGCGGCCTCGCGCATCATGCTCGGCAAGTGCCTGAATGCGGGACAGACCTGCATCGCCCCGGACTACGTGCTGCTGCCGCGGGGCAGCGAGGATGAATTCGTGCGCGCGGCGCGCGAGGCGGTCGGCCGCATGTATCCCACGCTCGCCGACACGCCGGACTACACCAGCATCGTCAGCCGCGGGCACTTCGATCGCCTGAGCGGCGCTCTGGAGGAAGCGCGCGGCCGCGGCGCGCGCATCGTTCCGCTGTCGGACTCGCTGCCGGCGCCGGATCCGGGCTCGCGCCGCATTCCGCCCTGCGTCGTGCTCGATGCGCCGCAGGACTGCGCGCTGATGCGCGAGGAGATCTTCGGCCCAATCCTGCCGCTCGTGCCCTGCGACGGCCTGGACGAGGCGATCGCGTACGTCGGTGCGCGAGCGCGCCCGCTCGCCCTCTACCTGTTCGAGAACGATGCCTCCTGCATCGACCGTGTGTTGCGCGAGACCGTGGCCGGCGGCGTCACGGTGAATGACACCCTGCTGCACATCGCCCAGGATGATCTTCCCTTCGGAGGCGTCGGCGCTTCGGGCATGGGCGCTTATCACGGGCGCGAGGGCTTCGAGGCGTTCTCGCACCGGAAGGCCGTCTTCCGCCAGGCCCGTTTCAATGCGGCCGGATTGCTCGCGCCGCCCTTTGGGCGGCGCTTCGAGCGGCTGCTCCGCATCCTGCTGCGATAGTGGCCAGCCGCAGGCAGTTCCTCCAGATCGGCATCGCGGGTGCGATCGCGCTCGCCGCGGCCGGCGTGTTCCTGCTCCCGGATGGCGGTCGCATGAGCGCGCGGCTCGATCGTGGCAGGCGCGCGCTGCTCGCCGCGGTGTCGGGCGCACTGCTTGGCCCCGCGTTGCCCGGCGAGGGTCGCGAAGCGGCGCTGGAGGCGCTCGGCGACAGGATCGAGCGGGCGATCGGCGCGCTGAGCGCGCCCGCGCAGCGTGAGCTCGCCGAGCTGCTGGCGGCGCTCGACTTCGCACCGGCGCGCTTTGCGCTCACCGGAATCGGCGTTCCGTGGGCGCGTGCGGAGGAGGTGGAAGTCGCACGTTTCCTCGAGCGCTGGCGCGCGAGCCGGTATCCGATGCTGCGCTCCGCCTACCAGGCGCTGCATGATCTTGTCATCGGCTCGTGGTATGCCGGCCGCGAAACCTGGGCAACGATCGGCTATCCCGGCCCGCCGGAGATCCCGTGAGCATCCGCGATCCCTGGGACGACGCTCGCGCGGCCGGCTGGCAGGTCGCCGACTGCGCGCAGTTCGGCGCGGCCCGGCGCTACGAGGCCGACGTCGCCATCGTCGGCACCGGCGCCGGCGGCGGTGTGAGCGCCGAGATCCTCGCCCGCGCCGGGCTCGAAGTGATCCTGGTCGAGGAGGGTCCGCTCGCGACCTCGCGGCGCTTCACGATGGAGGAGGCGCGCGCCTATCCGGAGCTGTATCAGGAATCGGCGGCGCGCAAGACGCGCGACAAGGCGATCAACATCCTTCAGGGGCGCTGCGTGGGCGGCTCGACCACGGTCAACTGGACCAGCAGCTTCCGCACTCCGCCGGCGACCCTGGAATTCTGGCGCCGTAGCTTCGGCGCCGGGGAACTCACGGATGAGGCGCTCGCGCCGTGGTTCGCGGCGGTCGAGCGGCGCCTTTCGATCCGGCCCTGGGACCTCGCGCCGAACGCCAACAACGCGGCCTTCGCGCGTGGCGCGAGCGCACTGGGCATCCCGGTCGCCGTGATCAGCCGCAATGTCGAGGGCTGCTGGAACCTCGGCTACTGCGGCATGGGCTGCCCGACCAACGCCAAGCGCTCGATGCTGGTCACGACGCTTCCCGCGGCGCTCGCGCGCGGCGCGCGGCTGCTCACCCGGCTGCGCGCGCAGCGCCTGGCCATCCGCGGCGGGTGGGTGCGCTCGCTCGAATGCCGCGCCATGGATGCCGGCGGCATACAAGCCGGCGGTGCCGCGGTGACGATCGTCGCGCGCCATTACGTGCTGGCCGCGGGCGCGCTCGGCTCCCCGGCGCTGCTGCTGCGCTCGCGCGCACCCGATCCGAACGGCGTGCTGGGGAGGCGGACCTTCCTCCATCCGACCGTCATCGCGGCGGCGAAGATGCCCGAGCGCGTGGCCGGCTGGGCGGGTGCGCCGCAGACCGTATACTCCGACCATTTCCTCGAGGAGAACCCGATCGACGGCGCGCTCGGCTTCAAGCTGGAAGTGCCGCCGCTGCATCCGGTGCTGGTCTCGACGACCCTCCAGGGCATGGGCGGCGCGCATGCGGCGCTGATGGGCGATCTTCCACACACGCATGTCCTGCTCGCGCTGATGCGCGACGGCTTCCACCCGCAGGATGCCGGCGGCACCGTCGGGCTACGCGAGGACGGTAGCCCGCAGCTCGATTACCCGCTGCACGCGCCGTTCTGGGAGGCGGCGCGGCGCGCCTTCCTCGCCATGGCGCGCATCCAGTTCGCGGCCGGCGCGCTGCGCGTTCTCCCGGTGCATGAGCACTGCGGGGGATACGCGAACTGGGAGGAGGCGCGCTCGGGCATCGGCTCCCTCGCGCTGGAGCCTCTCCTCACCCGGGTGGTGAGCGCCCATGTGATGGGCGGCTGCGGGCTCTCCGGTGACGCCGGGCAGGGCGTGGTGCGCCCCGACGGGAGGCATCATCAGCTCGCCAACTGCTCGGTGTTCGACGGCTCGGTGTTTCCGACCAGCGTCGGCGCGAACCCGCAACTGTCGATCTACGCGCTCGCCGCCCGCAACGCCAGCGCGCTCGCCGAGTCGCTCAGCGGGCGCGCCGCGCCTGCGCTCGCCTGAAGGTGCAGCCGGGATGCTCGCGAAATGGCTGCGCAGGCTGCTCGCGGTCGAGTTCGCGTTCTGGTTTGCGGCCGCGCTCGCCGCCGGATGCGGCCCGGCGCAGGCAGCGGCGCTGGCCCTCGGCGCCCTGCTCGGGCTGCGCGCCGCGCTCATCCTCGCGACCTTCTGCTGGGCGTGGCTTGCCCGCAGCCCGCGGCCGCCCGAGGCGGCGATCGGCCCCGCAGCCACCGTGCGGATGATCGCCGGGGAGATCGGCGCATTCCTCGTGCTCTACCTCGTCTTCCAGCCCTTCGAGCGCGCAGTGATGGGCGCGCAGCCTCTCGCGCGCCTGCCTCCCGGCGCGGTGCCGGTGCTGGCAGTGCATGGCTACCTGTGCAACAGCGGTTCCTGGTGGTGGCTGCGCCGCCGGCTCGAGCGCGCCGGCCACTGCGTGGCGAGCGTCGATCTGGAGCCGCTGTTCGGCTCGATCGACGGGGGCGTGGAGCGACTGCGGGGGCGCATCGAGGAAGTGTGCGCGCAGACCGGCGCCGAGCGCGTCGCGATTCTCGCGCACAGCATGGGCGGACTGGTCGCGCGCGGCGTTCTCGCGCGCCACGGCGCGTCCCGCGTCGCCTGTCTGATCACGCTGGGCAGCCCGCATCACGGCTCGCTGCTTGCCGCCGCGGGCCTGGGTCGAAATGCGGCCGAGATGCGTCCGGGCAGCGCCTGGCTCGCCGCCACCGACGCGCTGCCGCTGCCCGCCGGGCTCGCGGCCAGCGCGATCTACAGCCTGCACGACAACTTCGTCGTGCCGCAGGCGGCACAGCGCTTCGCGGGTGCCGAGAACGTCGCCCTGAAGGGGATCGGCCACCTGCAACTGCTCTTTTCGGGCAAAGTGGCCGCGCTCGTCCTCGAGCGACTCGCACGCATCGCGCGCTGATTCGGCCGGCGCTCAGCGCCCGCGCAGGAACAGCCGGTCGAGGTCCTCCAGGCTCAGCTCGACCCAGGTCGGGCGCCCGTGATTGCACTGATCGGAGCGTTCGCAGGATTCCATCTCGCGCAGCAGCGCGTTCATCTCCGGAACCGCGAGCGCGCGGTGCGCATGTACCGCGGCGTGGCAGGACATCGTCGCCAGCAGCTCGTTCGCGCGGGCATCGAGCCCATGGTGGGAACCGGGGCCCGCGAGTTCCGCGAGCAGGCCGCGGACGAGTTCTGGAAGCGGCGCGCCGGCGAGCAGGGCGGGGACGGCGCGGAGGGCGAGCTGGGCGGGGCCGGCGACCGAGAGTTCGAACCCGAGCGCGGCGAGCGTTGCTGCGTGCTCCTGCGCGGCCGCGATCACGGCTTCGTCCGCTGCCATCACCAGCGGGACCAGCAGGGCCTGGACCGGCGGCGGGCCCTGTTCCAGTGCGCGTTTGAGCTTCTCGTAGAGGACGCGCTCGTGGGCGGCGTGCATGTCGACGAGCACCAGGCCGCGCGCGTTCTGCGCCAGGAGGTAGATGCCATGCAACTGGGCGAGCGCGTAGCCCAGAGGCGGCGCTGCCTGCGCGGCGGACACATTCGCGGGCGTCGGCTGCCCGCCGGAGCCCTGCGCCACGAAGTCGAGGTAGCGCGCCACCGGCTGCTCGACCGCGAGTCCGAGCTGGCGCGGCGCAGCGGCTGCGCGCGGAGCCTGCGCGGTGCCTGCGCCCGAGACGGGAACGGCCCGCGGGCCGGCGAGCGCCTGGCGCACGGCGTGGAAGACGAAGCCATGCACGCCGTGCGCGTCGCGCAGCCTTACCTCGGTCTTGGCCGGATGCACGTTGACGTCCACGCCCGTCGGGTCGAGTTCGAGGAAAAGCACGTAGCCGGGGAAGCGGCCGCCGTAGAGCACATCGCGGTAGGCTTCCGAGAGCGCATGCGAGAGCAGCCGGTCGCGCACGAAGCGGCCATTGACGAACAGCACCTGGGCCTCCCGGTTCGTGCGCGCGGCGGCCGGCGGCAGCAGGTAGCCGGTGAGCCGCAGGTTGCCCGCATGCGCCTCGAATTCGCGCGCCTCGCGGGCGAAGTCCTCGTCGATGCACTGGGCGAGCCGGCCGGCGAGCGCGCCCGGGGCCAGCCGCAGGGTGTCGCGCCCGTTGTGCTGCACGATGAATGCGACGTCGCAGCGCCCGAGGGCCATGCGCCGGAGCGCACGGATGCAGTGCGCGTACTCGGTGGCCTCGCTCTTCAGGAACTTGCGCCGCGCTGGCGTGTTGAAGTACAGGTCCGCGACCTCGATCACCGTGCCCGCGGCGAGTGCGGCGGGCGCGACCGCGCCGCTTGCCGCCTCGATGGCGAAGGCCGCGGCGGCGCCGCGCTCGCGGCTCGCGATGCGCAGCCGCGCCACCGAGGCGATCGCGGCGAGTGCCTCTCCGCGGAAGCCGTAGGAGGCGATCCGTTCGAGCGCGGCGAGCGAATCGATCTTGCTGGTGGCATGGCGGGCGAGGGCGAGCGGGAGATCCTCGCGCGCGATCCCGGCGCCATCGTCGGCGATACGGATCCGCTTCACGCCGCCGGCCTCCAGCGTGAGATCGATGCGGGAGGCGCCGGCATCGAGGCTGTTCTCGATCAGTTCCTTGACGACCGAAGCGGGCCGCTCCACGACCTCGCCCGCGGCGATCTGGCTCACCAGCACGTCGGGCAGGATGCGGATGGAAGACATCGGGTGCGAGTATAGCGGTAGCCTCGGCGCGCCGCCGGGCTCGGGTATCATGCCGCGTTTGCGAGCCCCGCCCGGATGGAACTCCTCAGCGCCTTCATCGACCTCGTCCTGCATCTGGACCAGCACCTCGCGCTGCTGCTCCAGCACTACGGCACCTGGATCTACGCCATCCTGTTCCTGATCGTGTTCATGGAGACGGGTCTGGTGGTGACGCCGTTCCTGCCCGGCGACTCGCTGCTGTTCGTGTCGGGCACGCTCGCCGCCACCGGCGGCATGCACATCGGGGTGCTCGCCACGACGCTATTCGCGGCCGCCATCGCCGGGGACAACACCAACTACTGGATCGGCCACACGATCGGTGCCAGGGTATTCCGCTGGGAGCAGTCGCGCTGGTTCAACCGGCGCGCCTTCGATCTCACCCACGACTTCTACGAGCGGCACGGCGGCAAGACCGTCATCATCGCCCGCTTCCTGCCGCTCGCGCGCACCTTCGCGCCCTTCGTCGCCGGCGTGGCGCGCATGACCTACCCGAAATTCTTCCTGTTCGATCTCGCCGGTGGCTTCGTCTGGGTGTTCTCGCTCTCGCTCGGCGGCTACTGGTTCGGCAACCTGCCGTTCGTGCGCGACAACCTGAGCGCGGTGATCCTCGGGATCATCGCAGTGTCGCTCGCGCCGCTGGCGATCGGCTATCTCCGTCACAGGCTGCGGGCATGATGCGGCGCCGGCTTCTGGCTGCGGGCCTGACCGTGGCGCTCGCCGGGTGCGGGGCCACCGGGACGCGCCCGCGCAGCACGACCTCGGGCGGCTTCCGGCCCGAGAACCTCGCCAAGGCCGACCTCGACTGGGTGATCGAGGTGCATCACCGGGAGCTGTTCGCCGGGCTGCGCCGCCTCTCGGAGAAGCTCTACCGGCGCAACCCGCGCGAGTGGCGCAAGGCGGGACTGGCGAGCGCGGAGTGGGCGATCGCGCGCCTGTGGCAGGAGCGAGGCGACTGGCGTTTCGAGGAGCTCGGCGGGCGAACCGATGCCGCGGCGCTGGCGGCCGCCTTCGACGAGGGCTACACGGGCGACCGCGTGCTGGCCCTCGTCGTCGGGCTCGCGAGCATGGTGCAGAACGCGTTCGAGAACAAGACCGAGTTCTTCGCCGCCGACGACCTCGATCCGCAAAAGCTCTACGACAGCGCGCGCAACGTCGAGATCCTCGCCTGGCGGCTGGCGAACCGGCGCGATGGCAGGGGTGCCCCGCTGCTGCTCTCGAACGAGACCGGGCCGGTCCCGAACCTGAGCTTCGAGCGCGAGTTCGGCCGCGTGATCGGCAGCCTCGACCTGCTCGCCGTGGTTCTCGCGGCCAAGCAGCAACGTGTGATCAACAAGGTCATCCAGAATGTCGGTACCGCGTTGTTCCTTCCGGTGAGCGGCATGCCGCGATGAAGTCCATCGTCATCCTGATTTCGGGCCGGGGCAGCAACATGGAGGCGCTGCTTCAGGCACGGCTGCCCGCGCGCACGGCCGCGGTCATCAGCAACCGGCCCGAGGCCGCGGGACTCGCGCTGGCGTCGTCGCGCGGGGTCACGACCGAGGTGGTGGATCACCGGGCGTTCGAGGCCCGCGAGCGGTTCGACGCGGCGCTCACCGAGCGGATCGAGCGGGCGCGGCCCGACCTGGTCGTGCTGGCCGGCTTCATGCGGGTGCTCGGGGATGAATTCGTTCGTCATTTCGAGGGCCGGTTGCTGAACATCCACCCCTCGCTGCTTCCGCTGTTCCCGGGTCTGCACACGCATCGCAGGGCGCTCGCGGCCGGGGTGCGCGTGCATGGATGCAGCGTGCATTTCGTGACCACCCATCTGGACGGCGGACCGATCGTCATCCAGGCCGCGGTGCCGGTGCTCTTGGGCGACAGCGAGGAGACACTCGCCGCGCGCGTGCTCGCCCAGGAGCACCGTATCTACCCGCAGGCGGTGCGCTGGTTCCTCGAAGGCCGCCTTCATTTCGGCGCGGACGGCAGACTCGTCGTCGACGCGCCGGAGGATGCGGGCGGCTTCCTGATCGCACCCGCGCTTTCGCAGGCAGAGGCGAATGACTGAGACGGGGAGAGGCGGCCCCGGCCCGTGCGTGCGCTTCCTGGTCGTGTGGTTCGCGCTGCTCGCGCTGCCTGCGTGGGAAGGCGCGCGGGCCGCTGCGCCGGCCTTTCCCGCGGGCGGGCGCGTGCGTTTCGCGGTGACCATGGGGCCGCTGGAGATCGGGCGCGCCGAGCACGGATGGCGCATCGACGGCGGTAGCTATCGCCTGCGCTCTACGCTGGAGACGACCGGGCTGGCGGCGCTCTTCAAGCCCGAACGCCTGCTCCAGCAGAGCGAAGGCGGCTATGGCAGGCGCGGTTTCCTCCCGCTGCACTTCAGCGTGACCCGCAACGGCAAGCCTGCCGAGCGCGCGGATTTCGACCGTGCGCGCGGGCTCGTCCGGCTCGAGCACCGCGGGCGCGTGCGGGAGGCGCCGGTGGAGGCCGGCGCGCAGGACGTGCTCTCGGTGTTCTACCAGGTCGCCCTGTTTCCGCCGGGCGCGGCCGCTTTCGAGGCGGATGTCGCGACCGGGAAGGGCACCTACCGGCGCGTGTTCCGCAGGATCGGGGAGAGCCGCATCGAGTTGCCGGTGGGAGAGCTCAGGACGCTGAACGTGCGCGCCGAGGAGGCCGACGGCGAGCGCATCGACCTGTGGCTCGCGCTGGACCGGGGCAACCTCCCGGTTCGCATCCGCATGGTCGATCGCAAGGGCAACGTGGTCGAGCAGCAGGCGGTCGAGATCGACATTCCCGCGGTGGGCGAGGCCTCGTGATGACGGGCGAGCCGAAGGCGGGAGCCTCGCGCATCAGCGCCCGCATGGTCGAGGCGGCGATCGAGGCTGCGGGCGAGGTGCTCGCGCTGCGCGATCCGGCCGACGGAGTGCTCACCCGGTTCTTCCGCGCGCACAAGGACCTTGGCATGCGCGAGCGGGCCTTCGTCGCCGAGACCCTCTACACGGTCCTGCGCCGGCGCCGAACGCTGGAGCACCGGCTCGAGGGACGGTCGAGCGCAAGGCGGCTCGTGCTGGCCGCACTGGTGTGCCTGTCCGGCGTGGGTGCGCGCAGCCTCGCCGAAATCCTCGGCGAGAAGAACGCCCGCGCGCTCTCCGCCCTCAAGGCCGGGCCGAACGCGCCGATGACGCCGGCCGAGCGCATGGATCTTCCCGACTGGCTCTACGAGCGGCTGCGAGCGCGCATGGACGAGGCGGAGATCGAACTGCTCGCGCGCGGCCTGAACCGGAGCGCGGATCTCGACCTGCGCGTCAATCCGCTCAAGGCCGGGCGCGACGAGGTGCTCGACCGCTTCCATGCCGAAGGCATCGCCGCAGAACCGGGTCGCTACAGCCCACTGGCGATCCGGCTGAAGGCGAAGCCCGCGCTGCAGCGCCATCCGCTCTACCTCAGCGGCGCGATCGAGGTGCAGGACGAGGGCAGCCAGCTCGTCGGCTTCCTGCTGCGGGCGAAGCGCGGCGAGATGGTGGCGGATTTCTGCGCCGGTGCCGGCGGCAAGACGCTGCTGCTGGGCGCGCTGATGCGCTCCCAGGGCCGGCTCTATGCGTTCGACGTGTCCGCGAAGCGCCTCGCGCGGCTGCGCGCGCGCTGCGCGCGTGCCGGGCTCTCGAACGTATATCCCATCTGCATTGCACGCGAAAACGACCCGCGCATCAAGCGGCTGGCCGGAAAACTCGACCGGGTGCTGGTCGATGTCCCGTGCAGCGGGCTGGGCACACTGCGCAGGAATCCGGATCTCAAGTGGCGGCAGAGCCCGCAGAGCGTGGCGGAACTCGCGCTCAGGCAGCGCGCGATCCTGGCCGCCGCCGCGCGGCTGCCGAGGCCGGGCGGACGGCTGGTCTATGCCACGTGCAGCATCCTGCCGGAGGAGAACGGGGAGGTGGTCGCGGAATTCCTCGCCGCGCATCCCGACTACCGGATCGTGCCGGCGGCAGGGGTGCTGGCGGAGCAGGGCATGGGGCCCGACACGGGCGAAGCGCTCGAGCTCGTCCCGCACCTGCACGGCACCGACGCGTTCTATGCCGTGGTGATGGAGCGCGCGGCGTGAGCGCCGTGCTGCGCGCGCTGGCGCTTTGCGCCTGTCTGCTTCTCGGCGGGAGCGCGACCGCGTTCGAGGGCGGCGCGCGCACCTTCGCCGCCACCGGGACGGTGGAGGTGGCCTTTTCGCCCTGGGACAATCCCGAGGCCGTGCTGCTGCGCTCGATCTCCGGGGCGAAGCAGGAGATCTTCGTGCAGGCCTACCTGTTCACGAGCCGCGCGCTGGCCGCGGCACTGGTGGCGGCACGCGTGCGCGGGGTCGAGGTCCGGGTGCTCGCCGACCGCGAGATGACGCTCAAGGGCGACAACAGCCAGATTCCGGTGCTCGTCGCCGCCGGCATTCCGGTGGCGCTGGAGACCCGCTACCAGGCCGCGCACAACAAGGTGGTGCTGGTCGATCCCGCCGGGCCCGAGGCGACGGTGCTCACGGGCTCGTACAATTACACCTGGTCGGCGAGAACGAAGAACGCGGAGAACCTGATCGTGCTGCGCGGCAACCGGGCGCTCGCGCGCGCCTATCTGGACAACTGGCTGCGCCACCGCGCCGAAGCCGTGCCGTACGACGGCCTGACGACGCCGGGCGAGTGAGCAGGCGCTGATGCCGGACGCTTCCGAACTTCAGGCCTCGCTCGCGGGTGTGCTGCGCTACTTCCGGCATCCGGGCATCTGGATCGAGGTCGCGGTCCTCGCGCTCTCGCTGCTCGTCGTGGAACTGCTCCGGCGCACCGTGGCTGCGCGGCCCGCGGATCGCGACCGGGCGGTCGGCTTCGGGCGCGGCGGCATGCGGCGCATCGCAGGGCCACTGCTCGCGCTGCTGCTCGTGCTGATCGCCAGTTCCGTCCTCGCGCGCTGGGGCGTGAACACCGGGCTTCTGCGCCTGGCGATCGCGCTCCTCGGCTCATTCGTCGTGGTACGCGCGGCGGTCTTCGCGCTGCACATCCTCGGCTGGCTGGATCCGCTGGTGGACGGGCACGACCAGGTCGGCTTCGAATTCGGCGGCGGCTGCGCGAGCCTGTGGATGGTCCTGCGCGAGTCTGTAAATTGAACTGTGTAACTGCTTTTCGAGAAACTGGCGGTTAACTTCCCAAGGAGCAGACACATGACCCCCAACCCCGAAATGCTGGACGAATTGCTGAAGGACTGCAAGACGCCCAAAGATGTTGAATCGCTGTATTCCCGGTTATTGCAGCGCGTGGTGCATCTCGCGCCTGGCGCGGCCCCGCCCGAAGCCGCTCGCGCGGGTCCGGACGGCGCGCTTCGAGCGGGGCCGGCCTTCGCGTAGAATCCGCACTTTTCCCGGACACGGAATCGACATGCTGAATGAATTCTCCATCCCGGGCCTGATTGCTCTGCCCTGGTGGGGCGACCTGCTGGTCGTGCTGGCGCTCACCCATGTCACCATCGCCGCGGTGACGATCTACCTGCACCGCAATCAGGCCCACCGGGCGCTCGACCTGCATCCGGTCGTGAGCCACTTCTTCCGTCTCTGGCTGTGGCTTACCACCGGAATGGTGACGAAGGAATGGGCGGCGATCCACCGCAAGCATCACGCCAAGTGCGAGACGCCCGAGGATCCCCACAGCCCGCAGATCTACGGACTCTCGCGCGTGCTCTGGGGCGGCGTGTTCCTCTATGTCCGGGAGGCTCGCAACCGCGAGACCATCGAGCGCTACGGGCGCGGAACGCCCGAGGACTGGATCGAACGCAGGCTCTATTCGCGCTTCCCCGCACTGGGCATCGCCGTGATGGCGCTGATCGACGTTGCGCTCTTCGGGCTGGTTGCGGGTCTCGCGATCTGGGCCGTGCAGATGGCATGGATCCCGTTCTGGGCCGCCGGCGTGATCAACGGCATCGGCCACTACTGGGGATATCGCAACTGGGAATGCGCGGATGCGAGCCGCAACATCTTTCCGCTCGGCATCCTGATCGGCGGGGAAGAGCTGCACAACAACCACCATGCCTTCGCCACCTCAGCGAGACTGTCCTCGAAGTGGTACGAGTTCGATCTCGGCTGGCTGTACATCCGCATCCTCCAGGCCTTCGGGCTCGCGCGGGTGAAGAAGCTCGCGCCCAGGCCGCGGCTCGCCGCGGCTCGCCCGGCAGTCGATTTCGACACGCTGCAGGCCGTGCTCACCTACCGCCACGACGTGATGGCGAAGTTCGTCGCATCGCTCAGGCGTGTCTATCGCGAGGAGCTCGCCCGGCTCAGGCAGGTCGATGCGCGCCTGTCGGGGCCGTTCCAGGCACGGGCGCTGTGGCGCGCGCTCTTGCGCGACGGCCGCGGGCTCGCCGAGGCGGAGCGGGCGCGACTCGATGCGATCCTCGATCGAAACAGCCGGCTCGCCACGCTGATGGCGATGCGCCGCGAACTCACCACCCTGTGGGAACGCTCGAACGCATCGAGCGAGCAGTTGCTGCGCCAGTTGCAGGACTGGTGCGCGCGGGCCGAGGCGAGCGGAATCGCGCAACTGCGCGAGATGACGCTCACCTTCCGCCGCTACGCGCTCTGAGGCGCGCGACCCGCCGGGGTCTCCGGCGGGTCGGGTCCGCCGTTGCGCGCCCTCGCGCGCGGGGATTACTTCAGCATGTCGGCCCAGATGTTCTCCGCCCATGCAGAGGCGAAGCCCGCCTCCTTCATGTTGCGCTTTGCCGAGAGGCCGCCCGCACCCTTGACGGTCACCATCGTCTTCTTAGCCTTGTCGTAGGCATGCACGGAAGCCACATGCACCACTTCGCGGTCCGAGACCCAGCTGTAACAGGTGTTGGCGATCATCGGTTCGTCGTTCACGGGACGCCCGGTGAGCAGGGCGACCACCGCGTCGGCCACGATCTTGCCATGCTGGTTGGCCATGTGCCCCGACTTGGGCATGCCCGGCGCAGAGAGGGTGGCATCGCCGATCACGTGGACGTCCTTGTGGGCCACCGATTCCCAGGTGAGGTAGTCGACGCCGCACCAACGGTTGTTCGCCGTGATGAGCCCGGCCTGGCGCGCGATGTTGCCGGCGCGCTGCGGCGGAATGACGTTGAGGACGTCCGCCTTCACGTCGCCGAACACGAGCTTGGCGGTGCGCGTCGAGGCATCCACGTCGTGCAGCTCGCTGTTGGGGCGGTACTCGATCATGCCCGGATACAGATCCTTCCACGCCGCCATGAACAGCCCCTTCTTGGACGTGATGTCCGGGTTGGCGTCGAGCAGGAGGATCTTCGATCTCGGCTTGGCCTTCTTGAGGTAGGTTGCGATCTGGCAGGCGCGCTCGTAGGGACCGGGCGGGCAGCGGTAGGGCGCCTTGGGAATGTGGACTGCGACCACGCCGCCGTCGCGCATCGACTCGATCTGCCTGCGCAGCGCGACCGTCTGCGGCCCCGCTTTCCATGCGTGCGGGATCTGCTCCCGCGCCGAGGCGCTTGTCAGGCCGGGGATCGTCTCGTACATGAAATCCATGCCGGGCGCGACGATCAGGCGGTCGTAGCCCAGCGTGCTGCCGCCCGCGAGCCGCACCTCGTGCTTGACCGGATCGATCGCGACGACTTCATCATGTACGACCTTCACGCCATGGTTCCTGGCGAGCCCGTCATAGGGCGTCGTCAACTGGTCGATCGTCATGCTGCCGGCCAGCACGCGGTTGCTGAACGGGCAGGAGACGAACTTCTGCCCGCGCTCGACGAGCGTCACCGCGATGTCCGGCGCCCACATGCGGATGTACTTGGCCGCGGTCGCGCCGCCGAAGCCGCCGCCGATCACCACGACCCGCTTCCCGCCGCCGCCGGTGGTGGCGCATCCCGCCAGCGTCCCCGCCGCACCGAGCGCGGCGCCCGCGCCCAGGGCGCGGACGAATTGCCGTCTGTTCATTGACATGTCATTTTCCTCCTTGAGAGTCCGTTTCGCGGGAGCCTACTTCTTCTGCGCGGCGAAGTAGGCGGCGATGCGCTCGATCTGATCGTCGCTGTAGCCCTTGGCGTGCTGGTGCATCACGGTGGCGACCTTGCGCTCGCCCGCCCTGAACTCCTTGAGGATCTTCACCAGCGCGATCTTGTCCTTGCCCGCGAGCGGCTTGATCTCGTTGGTGCTGTGGCCGTTGGTGCCGTGGCAGGCCGCGCAGCTGGCCGCCCAGCTCCTGGCCTTGTAGTCCTGCTGCGCCGATGCGGCGATCGGCGCGGCCAGCCCCAGCGCAACGATGGCGAACGCGCAGGCGCCCCTCGATGTGATTCGCATGAATTCTCCCCCTTCCTCGTTGATCGAATCCCGCCGATGGATTCGGCGGACCGGGCTCCGCCGCGCGCTGTCGAGTCCGGCGGCGAGACCCGCGAAATATTACTATGGGTTTCGCGCGCGGTGGCGGGGGCCGGGTCCGCGTTTTTTCTTATCCGGGCATAAGCAGGGGCGTGCCGGCCCCTGCCAGCCACGGCACGGGCGCGGGGAATCCTGGGGGTGCGGAAGGGAGCATCCTTCCGCGAGGACGGGGCGGGGATGCAGGCCGAAGGCGTTCGGCCGGAGGGGCTTACTTGAGCTTGGTTTCCTTGTAGGCGACGTGCTTGCGGGCCACCGGGTCGTACTTGCTGAATTCCAGCTTCTCGGGCGTGGTGCGCTTGTTCTTCGACGTCGTGTAGAAGTGCCCGGTGCCTGCGGTCGATTCCAGCTTGATCTTTTCGCGAGCGCCCTTAGCCATGGCTGTTCCCTCTCATGCGTTCAGACTTTCTGTCCTGCGGAGCGCAGCTCGGCGAGCACCGCTTCGATGCCGTTCTTGTCGATCGTGCGCAGCCCCGTGTGGCTCACACGCAGCCGCACCCAGCGTTTCTGGCTCTCGAGCCAGAAACGGCGGGACTGGAGGTTCGGCAGGAACCGCCGTTTCGTCTTGTTGTTGGCGTGCGAGACGTTGTTGCCCACCATCGGGGCCTTTCCGGTGACCTGACAGACGCGAGCCATGAGCTGCTCCGGTTGCGACGAAGCGCGGCATTGTACCCGAACCGGCGTACGAATCTCAAGCGTGGTGTCGCCTCGCGGATCACAGCAGGCCGCGTTCGGCGAAGGACAGCGGCGGGTTCGTGCCGGCGACGATGAAGTGATCCAGCACCTTGACGTCGACGAGCGCGAGGGCATGCTTGAGTGTTGTGGTCAGCGCCTCGTCCGCCCGGCTCGGCTCACTGATTCCCGAAGGGTGGTTGTGGGCGAAGATCACCGCGGCCGCGTTGTGTTTCAGGGCGAGCTTGACGACCTCGCGCGGATAGACCGAAGTCTGGGTCAGCGTGCCGCGGAACAGTTCCTCGTGATGGCAAAGGCGGTTCTGCGCGTCGAGCAGCATCACCATGAACACTTCATGGGGCAGGGCGCCGAGTTTGAGCCGCAGGAAGTCCCGCACCTGGCGCGGCGCGGACAGGGGATCGCCCTGCTTCAGCTCCTCCGCCAGCGCCCTGCGCGCGAGCTCGATCGCGGCCTGGAGCTGGACATACTTCGCCTGGCCCAGTCCGGGTGTGCGGGTCAGCTCCGCAGCCGAGGCCGCGGTCAGGCGGCACAGGCTGCCGAAGCGCGCGAGCAGCTCGCGCGCGAGATCGACCGCGCTCTTGCCGCGAACGCCGACACGCAGAAAGATGGCGAGCAGCTCCGCGTCGGAGAGCGCCGCGGGGCCGTCCTTGAGCAGCCGCTCGCGCGGGCGCTCCTGTTCGGGCCAGTCGCTGATCGCCATCGCACCGAGTACCTCCCGTACGTGCCGAGCCGGCCGCGGGCCGGGTAGAATCCCGAACGGATTCTACGACCGCATCACGACCTCATGGGCGAATTGACCGGAAAACGCATCGTGCTCGGAGTGACCGGCGGGGTCGCGGCGTACAAGGCGGCCGAGCTCGTGCGAGCGCTCGTGCGCGAGCAGGCCGCGGTCGAGGTCGTGCTGACTGCGACCGGCGCGCGCTTCGTCTCGGCGGCCACCTTCCAGGCCCTGTCCGGCAATCCGGTCTGGCTGGATCTCTGGGATGATCGCGCGTCCGGCGGCATGGCTCACATCGAGCTCGGCCGCCGCGCCGATGCCATCGTGGTCGCGCCTGCGAGCGCGGATTTCCTGGCGAAGCTCGCCTGCGGGCTGGCCGACGACCTGCTCTCCACGCTGTGCCTCGCCCGTCCGGCCGGGCGGGTGCTGATGGTGGCGCCGGCGATGAACCGCGAGATGTGGGACAACCCCGCCACCCGGCGAAACGCCGCGCGGCTGCGCGAGGACGGCGTCGCGTTGCTCGGCCCCGCAGACGGAGAGCAGGCGTGCGGCGAGACCGGGCCGGGGCGGATGGCCGAACCCGGCGAGCTGATCGAGGCGCTGATCGCGACCTTCCAGCCCAGGCGGCTCGCCGGCCGCAGGCTGCTCATCACTGCGGGCCCGACCTTCGAGCCGATCGACCCGGTACGCGGCCTGACCAATCTCAGCTCGGGCCGGATGGGCTACGCGCTGGCGCGGGCCGCTGCCGAGGCGGGCGCCGCGGTGACGCTGGTGAGCGGCCCGGTGAGCCTTGCCACGCCGGGCGGGGTGGAGCGCGTCGATGTGCTCACGGCGCTCCAGATGCGCGAGGCGGTGCTCTCGCGGCTCGCGGACATCGACCTCTTCATCGCCGTCGCGGCGGTCTGCGATTTCCGCGCCGCCGAGCCCTCCGTGGCCAAGGTCAAGAAGGAGGGCGCGAGCCTCTCCCTGCCTCTCGCGCGCAATCCCGACATTCTCGCCGAGGTGGCCGCGCGCCCCGATGCGCCCTTCTGCGTCGGTTTCGCCGCCGAGACCGAACGGCTCGAGGAACAGGCCGAGGCCAAGCGCCGTGCGAAGGGCCTTCCGCTGCTCGTCGGCAACCTGGTTCAGGAGGGCATGGGCGGCGAGAACAGCCGGCTCGTCCTGTTCGATGATGGCGGCATGCACCCCATTGCGCCGGGTTCGAAGCGGGAAATCGCCCGGAGGCTGATCGGGGAGATCGCCGCGCGCCTGCCAGGCGGCGCGCATGGCTGAGGTGGCGGGCGCGGGCATGCGCCGGCTCTACGTGCGCATCCTGGATGCGCGCCTGCGGGACCGGCTGCCGCACTATGCCACGGCCGGTTCCGCCGGGCTGGACCTGCGCGCCTGCCTCGACGCGCCGGTCAAGCTGCATCCGGGGGACTCGATGCTGGTGTCCTCGGGCATCGCGATCCATCTGGACGATCCGGGACTCGCGGCGCTGATCCTGCCGCGCTCGGGACTGGGGCACAAGCACGGGATCGTGCTCGGCAATCTGGTCGGCCTGATCGACTCCGACTACCAGGGCGAGATCTTCGTGTCGGTGTGGAACCGCGGGCGCGAGACCTTTACCCTCAATCCTTTCGACCGCATTGCGCAACTGGTGGTGGTGCCGGTCGTGCAGGTCGCCTTCGACGTGGTGGAAGAATTCCGCGAAAGCGACCGCGGCGGCGCGGGTTTCGGCAGCAGCGGGCGCGGATGAAGGCGGCGGCCGGGTTGAACCGGTCCCGCCGCGGCCGTATCATCGGGCGGAGGAGGCATGCGATGGAACGCAATTCATACGGGCTGGTGGCAGCGATGCTGAGCGCTGCGGCGCTGGCGCTCGCCGCGGTTCCGGGTTCGCTCCGGGCGCAGGCGGGCGCGCCGCGCACCGCGCAGGCTCTGGTCGAGGATCGCTGTTCGCTCTGCCACGGGCTGGACGGCGGGAGCGTGAGTTCGCTGTATCCGCGGCTTGCCGGCCAGCATCCCGAATATCTCGTCAAGCAGCTCGGCGATTTCAAGGTGGGGCGGCGCAAGGGAACCATGAACGAGATGGCCGCCGATCTGCGCGAGGAGGAAATGGCCGCGCTGGCGAGCTACTTCGCGCAGAAGGACGTTCCGGTCCGGATGAGCGGAGAGGCCGATCTCGCCCCGGTGGGGCAATATATCTACAAGAAGGGCAACAGCTACGCCGGCGTACCCGCCTGCCAGGAATGCCACGGCGCGAAGGGCATGGGCACCGCGCGCCTGCCGCGGCTCTCCGGACAGCGTTCGACCTATCTCGTGCGGCAGCTCAAGCAGTTCAACCGGCGCGAACGCACGAACGACAACGCGATCATGCACAGCATCGCGTCGAAGCTCACCGAACTGGAGATGAACGCGGTCGCGGTCTACGCCTCGGGCCTGAACTAGACGCGCACGGGGGCGCGAGATTCCTCCGCGCGCTGTTCACTCGAGCTTCTCGTACAGCGGCAGGGTGAGAAATTCCGTGAAGCTGTCCGATGTCGACAACTGCTCGAAGATCTTTCCGGCCTCGACGTAGGTCGCGCTGTAGGCGGGCTCTCCGACCAGCGCCCGGATTCTCTCCATCTCGTGCGGGATCAGGCTGCGCACGAGTTCCCGCGTCACCTTGCGCCCGTCATCGAGCACACCCTTCGGCGAGCGGATCCACTGCCAGACCTGCGAGCGCGAGATCTCGGCGGTGGCGGCGTCTTCCATCAGGTTGAAGATCGGCACGCAGCCGTTGCCCGCGAGCCATGAGCCGAGATACTGGATGCCGACGCTGATGTTGTTGCGCAGTCCCTTATCGGTGATCGGCTGCTCCGGGCGGAAGTCGAGCAGCTCGGCGGCGCTCACCGTGACGGCCTCGCGGCTCTTCGCGATCTGGTTGGGACGGCTGCCCAGCACCTTGTTCCAGGCCTCCATCGCGATCGGCACCAGGCCGGGGTGCGCGACCCAGCCGCCGTCGTAGCCGTCGGCCGCATCGCGCTCCTTGTCGGCGCGCACACCGGCGAGCGCCCGCTCGTTCGCCTGCGCATCGTTCTTGATCGGGATCAGCGCGGACATGCCTCCGATCGCCGGTGCGTTTCGCCTGTGGCAGGTCTTGAGCAGCAGCAGCGAGTAGGCGCGCATGAACGGCACCGTCATGGTGATGGCGCCGCGGTCGGCGACGCAGAACCCCGGCTTGTTCCTGAACTTCTTGATGCAGGAGAAGATGTAGTCCCAGCGCCCGGCGTTCAGGCCGGCGGAATGCTGGCGCAGCTCGTAGAGGATCTCATCCATCTCGAATGCGGCGAGGATGGTCTCCACCAGGACCGTGGCCTTGATCGTTCCGCGTGGAATCCCGAGTTCGTCCTGGGCCATGCAGAAGATGTCGTTCCACAGCCGCGCCTCCAGATGCGACTCCATCTTCGGCAGGTAGAAGTACGGGCCGCTAGCGCGCGCCATGAGCTCGCGCGCGTTGTGGAACAGGAACAGCGCGAAGTCGAAGATGCCGCCGGAAACGCGCGCGCCGTCGATGAGCACGTGCTTCTCCTCGAGATGCCAGCCGCGCGGGCGCACGACGAGCGTCGCGACCTTGTCGTTGAGCTGGTAGCGCTTGCCTGCCTGCTCGAAGTCGATCCGGCGCCGGATGGCGTCCATCAGGGCGATCTGGCCCTGGATCTGGTTCGACCAGTTCGGGGTGTTCGAGTCCTCGAAATCGGTCATGTAGGAATCGGCGCCGGAGTTCAGTGCGTTGATGATCATCTTTCGCTCGGCCGGCCCGGTGATCTCGACCCTGCGCCGTTCGAGGTCAGCGGGTAGCGGAGCGATCGTCCATGCGGCTTCGCGGATGCTCTTCGTCTCGGCAAGGAAGTCGGGCATCGCACCGGCGTCGATCGCCTTCTGGCGCTCCTCACGCAGGTGCAGCAGTTCGGCGCGCCTCGCATTGAAGGCGCGCTGGAGTTTCGCCACCAGCGCGAGCGCATCGTGGGTGAGGACGGTCTCGAAACCGGGGGCGAGCGGCGCCTTGATCTCTACGCCTTGCGGCAGGTTCTGGTTCATTCGGATCTCCGACGGTGATGGTTGGGAGTGCGGCGAGCCCCTCGACGGGGACGTCGCCGCGAGGCGATCGCGCATTCTTGTTCTGGTAGTATTCGGGAGTCTATTCCAACCTGCCTCGCCGAAGAAGACACGCGTTTCGCGGCTTTGCCGATCGGGCGGCACGCGACGATTCCCCGGCGCAGGCATTTCGCCCTGCGGGTGCGCGCCTTCATCGACCGCCTCAGGGAAAGCGACGGCGATCCCGGCTACCGGACGAGGCGAAAGACCGGCCGCGCCCCCCGGTCGGAGGCGCGGCCGGTAGCCGGTCGGCGCGCCTCACCGCGCGTTGACTGCCTTCCTTTCGAAGAACTGCTCGTCCTCGGTGGAGCCCTTCAGTGCGCCGGTCGAGGCGTTGCGCTCGATCGCGGTGGTCACCGCGTCGAAGTAGCCGGTGCCTACTTCGCGCTGGTGCTTGACCGCAGTGAAGCCCTGCTCCACGGCCGCGAATTCGGCTTCCTGCAGCTCGACGAAAGCGCTCATCTGGTTGCGCGCGTAGCCGTGCGCCAGACTGAACATCGAGTAGTTGAGCGCGTGGAAGCCGGCCAGCGTGACGAACTGGAACTTGTAGCCCATCGCGGCGAGCTCCTTCTGGAAGCGGCCGATCGTGGCGTCGTCGAGGTTCTTCTTCCAGTTGAACGACGGCGAGCAGTTGTAGGCGAGCGGCTTGCCGGGGAAGCGCTTGTGGATCGCCTCGGCGAACTGCCGGGCATAGACGAGATCGGGCTTTCCGGTCTCGCACCACACCAGGTCGGCATAGGGCGCGTAGGCGAGCCCGCGCGAAACCGCCTGATCCAGTCCGGCGCGGGTGCGGAAGAAGCCCTCGACGGTGCGCTCCCCGGTGCAGAAGGACTTGTCGTTGACGTCGATGTCGCTGGTGAGCAGGTCGGCGGCCTGCGCGTCGGTGCGGGCCACGAGCACGGTGGGCACGCCCAGCACGTCGGCCGCGAGGCGAGCGGCGACGAGCTTGTCGACCGCCTCGCGCGTGGGCACCAGCACCTTGCCGCCCATGTGACCGCACTTCTTCACCGATGCGAGCTGGTCTTCAAAATGCACGCCGGCGGCGCCTGCGTCGATCATCGCCTTGGTCAGCTCGAAGGCGTTCAGCACACCGCCGAAGCCGGCCTCGGCATCGGCGACGATGGGCGCGAAGTAGTCGATATACCCCTCGTCGCCGGGCCGCTTGCCTTCCATCCACTGGATCTGGTCGCAGCGGCGCAGCGCATTGTTGATCCTGCGGATCGCAGCCGGGCCGGAGTTGGCGGGGTACAGCGACTGGTCCGGGTACATCTCGCCGACCAGATTGGCATCCGCCGCGACCTGCCATCCGGAAAGGTAGATCGCGTGCAGGCCCGCCTTGACCTGCTGCATCGCCTGATTGCCGGTCAGTGCGCCGAGGGCGGGCACGAATTCCTTCTCTTGGATGTCCTTCCACAACCTCTGCGCGCCGCGGCGGGCGAGCGTGTACTCGACCTGAACCGAGCCCCGCAGCCGCACCACGTCCTCGGCGACATAGCCCCGCCGGACATCCTTCCAGCGCGGATTCTGCTTCCACTCCTGCTTCAGTGCGGCGACATCCTGATCACGATTCATCTCGGCTCCTTGAATTGATGTGGCTCATCGGGCCGCGCCGGTCGTCCGGCCGCGCCCTTTCCTCCGGCCGCCCGGTGCGCGCCTTGCGAGCGTGCGCCGAACGGGCCTCCACGTGGCGGCCAGAGGTCGGTTCTGACGAGCCGTGGCGGGCAGGGGGGTTGCGTTCCGCCCGACAGGACGCATCGCGGGAGGGTGTCCCCGCGGCGCGTTCGTGATGCTGGAAGTATAAAGGGTGCCCCGCGAGGCAACAAGGTCTTCTATAAGACCGGTCGCGAAAAATATCTCATACCGGAACAGAGAACTACGTGCGACGTTTCGCGATGTGAGATGAAATCCTCGCCTATGAAATCATGCGATGCCGCAATGCACAATCATCGGGCCGGCGGCATTCAGGAGAGTTGCAGTGGTGCCTCGGAGACGAGCAGGCCGTCCTCGTCCGCATACAGGAACTCGCCGGGGACGAAGCGTACGCCGCAGAAGCGCACCGGCACATCCGCTTCCCCCGCGCCCTTTTTCACGCTCCTCAAGGGATGGGCGGCGAGCGCGAGGACGCCGATCGGGATGCCGGCGAGGGCCCGCGAATCGCGCACGCAGCCATTGACGACGATCCCACTCCATCCGTTGCCGGCCGCGAGCTGCGCGAGCCGATCTCCGACCAGGGCGCAGCGCAGGCTCCCGCCGCCGTCGATCACGAACACGCGTCCGGCGCCGGCGCCGGAGAGGGCGGCGCGCACAAGCGAGTTGTCTTCGAAGCACTTCAGGGTGGCGATCGCTCCGCCGAAGACGCGACGCTGCCCGAACGAGCGCAAGGCCGGAATCGCGATGCGAACGGCTCCCTCGTTCCGGTCGCACAGATCGGCGGTACTGAACTGCATCGTTCAGAGCGCGACCGCGACCGGTTCGTCGAAGATCAGCTTGACCTCGCCCTGCTCGTCGACATCGACGCGGATGCGCCCGCCATTGACCAGGCGTCCGAACAACAACTCGTCCGCGAGCGCCGCGCGGATCGTGTCCTGGATCAGCCGCGCCATCGGGCGGGCTCCCATCAGGGGATCGAAGCCCTTGTCGGCGAGCCATTCGCGCAGCCGCTCGGTGAAGATCACTTCGACCTTCTTCTCGTGCAACTGCGCCTCGAGCTGCATCAGGAACTTGTCCGCCACCCGCAGGATGATCGCGCGATCGAGCGCCGCGAACGAGATCGTGGCGTCGAGCCGGTTGCGGAACTCGGGCGAGAACGTCCGCCGGATATCCGCCGCCTCATCGCCCGTGCTGCGTGCCGCGGTGAAGCCCATGGCGGACTTCTGCAGGGTCTCGGCCCCGACGTTCGTGGTCATGACGAGGATGACGTTGCGGAAATCCGCGTGGCGGCCGTTGTTGTCGGTCAACGTGCCGTGGTCCATGACCTGCAGCAGGATGTTGTAGATGTCCGGATGCGCCTTCTCGATCTCGTCGAGCAGGAGCACGCAGTGCGGCTTCTTGGTGATGGCCTCGGTCAGCAGCCCGCCCTGGTCGAATCCGACATAGCCCGGCGGTGCGCCGATCAGCCTGGATACCGCGTGGCGTTCCATGTATTCGGACATGTCGAAGCGCACCAGCTCGATGCCCATGCAGTATGCGAGCTGGCGCGCCACCTCGGTCTTCCCGACGCCGGTCGGGCCGCTGAACAGGAAGCAGCCGATCGGCTTCGCCGGGTTGCCGAGGCCCGAGCGCGCCATCTTGATCGCCCGCGCGAGCGCGTCGATCGCCTTGTCCTGGCCGAACACGACGCTCTTCAGGTCCCGGCCGATATTCTTGAGCGCGGCGCGGTCGTCGGTCGATACATGCTGGGAGGGTACGCGCGCGATCTTGGCGACGATCTCCTCGATTTCGGTCTTCCCGATCACCTTGCGCTGGCGCGATTTCGGCAGGATGCGCTGCGCCGCCCCCGCCTCGTCGATGACATCGATCGCCTTGTCCGGCAGATGGCGGTCGCTGATGTAACGGTCCGCGAGCTCCGCCGCGCTCGACAGCGCGTGGCTGGAATACTTGACCCCGTGGTGTTGCTCGAAACGCGACTTCAGCCCCTTCAGGATGGAGACCGTTTCCTCGACCGAAGGCTCGCTCACGTCGATCTTCTGGAACCGGCGCGAGAGCGCGTGATCTTTCTCGAAGACCTGGCGGAACTCGTTGTAGGTGGTCGCCCCGATGCACTTGAGCTGGCTGTTGGAGAGCGCCGGCTTGAGAAGATTCGAGGCGTCCAGCGTTCCGCCCGAGGCGGCTCCGGCGCCGATCAGGGTGTGGATCTCGTCGATGAACAGAATGGCGTTCGGGTTGTCGGCGAGCTGCTTGAGAACGGCCTTGAGCCGCTGTTCGAAGTCGCCGCGGTACTTCGTCCCGGCCAGCAGCGCTCCCATGTCGAGCGCATAGATCTGGGCATGGCTGAGGATTTCCGGAACGCGCCCTTCGACCACGAGGCGCGCCAGCCCTTCGGCGATCGCCGTCTTTCCGACTCCCGCCTCGCCCACCAGGAGGGGGTTGTTCTTGCGCCGCCGGCACAGCGTCTGGATGACCCGTTCGATCTCCCGGTCACGGCCGATCAGCGGGTCGATCTTCCCCAGGAGCACCAGCGCATTGAGATCCTGGGTGAAGCTCTCCAGTGCGCCCCCGGCCTGCTGGCCGTCGTGCTCCTGCTCCCCGGACTGTTCCTCTGTGCCGTTACCCGCGCCCTCGCGGCTCGCCTCGTGCGGCGCCTTGGTGATTCCGTGGGAGATGTAGTTGACCACGTCCAGCCGCGTGATGCCCTGGCGCTGGAGGAAGTAGACCGCGTGCGAGTCCTTTTCTCCGAAGATGGCGACCAGCACGTTGGCGCCCGTCACTTCCTTCTTCCCGGAGGACTGCACGTGCAGGATGGCACGCTGGATGACGCGCTGGAAGCCGAGCGTCGGCTGGGTGTCGATCTCCTCGGCTCCGGCGACGGTCGGCGTGTGCTCGTTGATGAAGGCGGTCAGCTCGCGGCGCAGCGCTTCGATGCTGGCGGCGCAGGCGCGCAGCACCTCGGCCGCCGAAGGATTGTCGAGCAGTGCGAGCAGCAGGTGCTCCACGGTGATGAACTCGTGGCGCTTCTGGCGCGCCTCGACGAACGCCATGTGCAGACTGACTTCCAGTTCCTGCGCGATCATCTCAACTTTCCTCCATCACGCAGGCGAGCGGGTGCTGATGCTCGCGTGCGAACGCGCTGACCTGTTCGACCTTGGCCGCCGCGATGTCCTTCGGAAACACGCCGCACATCCCCCTGCCCTCCCGGTGCACCTTCAACATGATCCGCGTCGCCTGTTCCCGGCCCATCGAAAAGTATTTCTGCAGCACCACCACGACGAAGTCCATCGGGGTGAAATCGTCATTGAGAAGCAGCACCTTGTACAGGCGAGGTGGCTCGACCCGGCTGCGCTCGACATCGAGCACATTCTCGCCCTGCCCGCGTGTAGCCATCGGGGAATTCTAATCCGAAACCGCGGATGCGCAAGCGCCGAAAAAAGCCGCTGAACGCCGCCGTTCTCAGAGAAATGATCGCCCGGTGAAAGCGTTTCGGCACGCGGCCTGCGCGCAACACCGCAACCTTGCTGTCATGCAGCATGAAAACAAGTGCTTGACGGAACACACTCACTTGGCGTAAAAACCCAGCCGTGTTTGCGCCGGGTGCGTGGCGCGTTGGGTTGGGGCTTGCGTTATTCCCCGTTTCCGGGGCTCCTGCGTCCTCGAAGGCAAACATGGCGGGCTATCCACCCGGTTCGTTTGAGTTCAACTTTAGGAAATGGTTTTATGGCAACGGGCACTGTGAAGTGGTTCAACGATGCAAAGGGCTATGGCTTCATCACGCCGGACGACGGCAGTGAAGATCTGTTCGCCCACTATTCCGCCATTCAATCGAGCGGATTCAAGTCGCTGAAGGAGGGGCAGAAGGTTTCCTTCGAAGTGACCCAGGGACCCAAAGGCAAGCAGGCCTCGAATATCCAGGCACTTTGAATCGGGCCGGAAGCGCATTGCGCTTTCCCTTGCCCAGAGAGCCCGGCCGGCGCAAGCCCCCGGGCTTTTTTCGTTGACCCGCCAGGGCATTGCCTGGCGCGCCCCCTCGCGGGGGCTTTCGGTGCGTCGAACGGGAGCCGGGCCTACATGCGCTCGATCATCGCATTCCCGAAGCCCGAGCAGGACACTTCGGTTGCGCCTTCCATCAGGCGGGCGAAGTCGTAGGTCACGATCTTGTCTCCGATCGCCGCCTCCATCGACCGGGTGATGGTGTCCGCCGCCTCACGCCAGCCCATGTGCCGCAGCATCATCTCCGCAGAAAGGATGAGGGAACCGGGGTTGACCTTGTCCTTTCCGGCGTACTTCGGCGCGGTGCCGTGGGTCGCCTCGAACACGGCATACTGGTCCGAAATGTTCGCTCCGGGCGCGATCCCGATGCCGCCGACCTGGGCGGCCAGCGCGTCCGAGATGAAATCGCCGTTGAGGTTCATCGTTGCGATCACGTCGTACTCGGCGGGTCGCAGCAGGATCTGCTGCAGGAACGCATCGGCCAGCACGTCCTTGATCACGATGTCGTGGCCGGTCTTCGCGTTCTTCATGCTGCACCAGGGCCCGCCGTCGATGGGGCTGGCGCCGAACTCGCTCTGCGCGAGCGCGTAGCTCCAGTCGCGGAAGGCACCCTCGGTGTACTTCATGATGTTGCCCTTGTGCACGAAGGTCACCGACTTGCGGTCGTTGTCGATCGCGTACTCGATGGCCTTGCGCACCAGCCGCTGCGTGCCCTCGCGCGAAACGCACTTGATGCCGACACCGGAGGTGGCCGGGAAGCGGATCTTCTTCACCCCCATCTCGCCCTGCAGGAAGCCGATCACCTTCTTCGCGGGGTCGGATTCTGCCGGCCACTCGATGCCCGCGTAGATGTCTTCGGTGTTCTCGCGGAAGATCACCATGTCGGTCTTTTCCGGGTGCTTGAGCGGGCTGGGCACCCCGCGGAAATAGCGCACCGGACGCAGGCACACGTACAGATCGAGCTCCTGGCGCATGGCGACATTGAGCGAGCGCATCCCGCCGCCGATCGGCGTGGTCATCGGGCCCTTGATCGAGATCGCGTATTCCTTGAGCGCCCCCAGCGTCTCGGCCGACAGCCAGACGTCGCCGCCATAGACGCGGGTGGATTTCTCGCCGGCGTAGACCTCCATCCAGGCGATCTTGCGCTTGCCGCCGTAGGCCTTGGCGACGGCCGCGTCGACGACCTTGATCATCACCGGGGTGATGTCCACGCCGATCCCGTCGCCTTCGATGTAAGGAATGATCGGATTGTCCGGAACGGGCTGCCCCGGAACGATCTTCCTGCCGTCCTGCGGGACCTTGATCTTGTTCGTGCTCATGCGACTCCCTCTGTCAGATGTTTAAGGACCGGAACCAGCGTACTCCTGCGACCCGCCGTCTTTGGGCCACGGCTGCCGGGCGAAACCATTCGATCGATTGATAGGCCCATCATTATCCCGCAATCGCGGACGGTCGGCCAGCGCCGGGCTGCTAGAATCACGGCCGGTTACGCAAGCATTGGCGACGACTCATGTGGCCCACGGTCGGGACAGCAGAGGAAGAACCCACGCTCGCGCGTGCGATCGCGCGTGCGATCATCGATGGATTCGACAAGCACTACCGGCTCTTCCGCAGAATCAGCCGGCGGGCCAAGGAGCGCTTCGAATCGGCGGACTGGCAGGCCGTTCAGCACGACGTCAGGGAACGGGTCGGGTTCTATGACACACGCGTGAACGAGTGCGTGGAGCGCCTGCGCGGCGAATTCGGGGCCGAGGCGATCGATCACGCGACCTGGCAGCGGGCGAAGCTCTTCTACATCGGCCTGCTCACCGATCACAAGCGCCCCGAGCTTGCCGAGACGTTCTTCAACTCGGTTTCGTGCAAGATCCTGCACCGGACCTATTTCAACAACGACTTCCTGTTCGTGCGGCCGGCGGTTTCGACCGATTTCATTGAATCGGACCCGCCTTCCTACCGCACCTATTACCCGCTCGGCGCGGGGCTGCACGCAACCGCCCGACAGATCTTCCTGGACTTCGGCTGGGCGCGGCCGTTCGCCGATCTGGACCGCGACGTCGGCTTCGTGCTCGAGTCCTTCAGGCATCACCTGGGCGGCGAATGGCCCGAGGCCGATGCGAACTTCCAGGTGCAGGTGCTGTATTCGCCCTTCTACCGGAACAAGGGTGCCTATGTCATCGGCAAGGTCGTCAATGGCTATCAGGAGATTCCGTTCGCGGTGCCGGTGCTGCACGACGCTGAAGGGCTGCTGTGCCTGGACACCGTTCTGCTCGATGCCTGGCGCATCCAGCTCCTGTTCAGCCTGAGCCGTGCCTATTTCATGGTCGATATGGCCGTGCCCTCCGCCTATGTCGATCTGCTGCGAGGCATCATGCCCAACAAGCCGCGCGCCGAGATCTACACCATGCTCGGCCTGCACAAGCAGGGCAAGACGATGTTCTACCGCGAGCTGATCCATCACCTGCGCCATTCCAACGACCAGTTCGTCATCGCCCCCGGCATCCCCGGGTTGGTCATGATCGTATTCACGCTGCCCTCGTTCCCCTACGTGTTCAAGGTGATCCGGGACGAGATCGCGCCCTCCAAGGACGTGACACCGGAGACCGTCAAGGCCAAGTACCTGATGGTCAAGCAGCACGACCGGGTCGGACGCATGGCGGACACGCTCGAATTCTCGGATGTCGCCCTGCCCAGGTCGCGCTTCTCGCCCGAGCTGCTCGACGAACTGCAGCGGCTCGCTCGATCGGTGCTGGAAGACGAGGGCGACAAGCTGGTGATCCGGCACCTGTACATCGAGCGCCGCATGGTGCCGCTCAACATCCATCTCGACCATGCCGGGGAGGAGCAGGCCGAACATGCGGTGCGCGAGTACGGCAACGCCATCCGCGAGCTGGCGGCGGCCAACATCTTTCCCGGCGACATGCTGTGGAAGAACTTCGGCGTGACCCGTCTGGGCCGTGTGGTGTTCTACGACTATGACGAGATCGAATACCTGACCGACTGCAATTTCCGCCGCATCCCGCCTGCGCCCAATCCCGAAGCGGAGCTCTCGGGCGAGGTCTGGTATTCGGTCGCGCGAAATGATGTCTTCCCCGAGGAGTTCGAGACCTTCCTGCTCGGCTCGCCGAGGATCCGGAAGTGCTTTCTGAAGTACCACGCCGAGCTGCTGGACGTGGAGTACTGGCGGCGCGCCCAGGAAAGGATTCGCGCCGGGCAGATCGAGGATTTCTTTCCGTACCCCACCTCACTGCGTTTCTGCCGGGTGTTCGGGGCCCCGGCCGGGGACAGGCCGGCGCTGGCGAGCGCGGCCTGAAACGGGGTTACCCGGATCACCGTGCCGGCCGGAAGGCCGTGTCAACCGGAAACGGCGTTGCGCGTTATCGCAGTTGGCCGGAAGGTCCGGTCGATTCATCAACCATAAACGAGTTCAGGAGCCCTCGAATGAGCCAGCTGTTGTCGATGCTGGTTGCCGCGGCTTTCACTGCCGTGAGCGTGTCCGCCGTTGCCGCCGAAGAGAAGGCCGCGCCGGACGCCAAGAAGGAAGCCAAGGCTGACACGAAAAAGGTCGCAAAGAAGGCCGCGAAGAATGACGAGAAGGCCGCTTCGGCTGACGCGAAGAAGGACGAGAAGAAGTAATTTTCGCCTCCGTCGCATCGAAGACCGGCCCGCGGGCCGGTCTTTTTTTGCCAGCGCTTCGTGGCCTGTAAACGAGCCGTGAGGCTGCGCGTTATGGAAACCGACAGCCGGTATTCTCGGGTCACCCTGTTGAAGCGACCGACGACCCGAATTCTCTGGAAGGAAGCGAATCTCATGAGCAAGCTCCTGTCTGCACTGATCGTCACTGCGTTCGCAGCCGGCACCGCGATTGCCGCGGATGCGCCGAAGGCTGCCCCGGCCGCGCCCGCCGCTCCCGCGGCTCCCGCCGCCGCTCCCGCGGCGCCCGAAGCGACCGCGCCGAAGGCCGACAAGAAGATGGTGAAGAAGGCCAAGAAGGCGAAGAAGGCCAAGAAGGCGGCCGCCGAACCCAAGGCCTGATCGGGAAGGCGTTGGCAAGGAACTGGCAGGGTTCGCCCTGCCAGTTTTTTGCGACCGGCGCCGGCGCGGCCGGACCCCCGGCCGAGCCTCGCCTGCCGGCCATTCGAGGGTCGCGCGGTCCCGTTCTGCGCGTTATCCTCTCGGCTTTCAAAGACCCGGACAACGTCATGAAATGGGCGCGTGCCGCGGCGGGGACGCTGCTTTTCGCCTGGATGAGCGTCGCGGGCGCGCAGGCGAAGATCGAGCTTTCGGCCGGAATCCACCGGATCGAGGCGGAAGTCGCCGCAGACTTCGACACGCGTGCCCGCGGGCTGATGCACCGCCAGACGATGTCCGCGCAGGCGGGCATGCTGTTCGTCTTCCCCGAAACGGGGCGGCACTGCATGTGGATGCGCAACACCCGCCTGCCGCTGAGCGTGGCCTTCGTCGACGGCGGCGGCCGCATCCTCAATATCGAGGACATGGAACCGCTCACCGAAACGAGCCACTGCGCGACCGCTCCGGCACGCTACGCGCTGGAAATGAACAAGGGCTGGTTTGCCCAGCGGGGAATCCGCGCCGGTGCAATGTTGCGCGGCCTGGAGCGGGCGCCGGCCCCGCGATGAAGCGCGTCAGGCGGAAATGCGGGCCTGGCGCAGCTTGCGGTCGAGCCGCTCGATGCGCCTGAGGTGAGGCGCGGCTCCGGGCTCGCGGCGCCCGAGCCGTTCGGCGAGCACCGCCGCTGCGGAAGGGTCCTTCGCGACATGCTCGTGATAGATCGCCAGGCGCTCGATGGCCTCGATGCTGCCGCGGTGCGCGAGGTCGTCCCAGATGCGCACCGCCGCGCCCCAGTCCGCATCCCGCCGATGGAGCCTAGCGAGTTCGAGCAGCCCGGCCTCGTCGAGCCGCTCCCGCGCCTCGTTCAGGCGGCGCAGGGCCCGCTTGGGCATGCCCGCGCGCGACCAGGCGCGTGCGACGGCAGCCGCGTCCGGCTCGGCAATGCCGCCCGTACCCGAGTAGGCGGCGGCGAGCGCCGGCATCAGGGCGGCCAGGGACACCACGTCGTGCAGGTTGTGCTCCAGGATGGCGGGCAAGATCCCGAGGTGACCGCCGCGCAGGAATTCCAGCCATGCGCCCGGCATCGCCGCGCCGGGTAGGTCGTTCGTGCGCGCGAAACCCAGCAACCGGTGCTCCACGGTCGCCAGCCGGCAATCCGGCCAGCGCGTGCGGAAGGCGGTGCGCACGGGATGGAGTAGATCGAGGTGGGGCAGGCCGGCGAACGGATCGCGGCTGCCCGCCAGGCGGTAGCGCGCCGCGAGCAGCGGCAGGTCGAAGCGCTTTCCGTTGTAGCTCACTAGATGCGTTTCGCCGCCCGCCCAGCGCTCGATGTGATCGAGAGCCGCCGGCTCGCCGGCGAAGGCGGTCAGGAAATACTGGCGCACGCGCAGATGCCGGCCGTCGATGCGCGCAGCGCCGACCAGGAAGGCCATCGTCCCGGTTCCTCCGGCCAGTCCCGTGGTCTCGGTGTCGATGAACACGAAGTGCCGCGGATCGTGGCGTTTCAGCCAGGGCACTTCGGGCAACTGTGTGATGCCGGCGAGCGGCACGTGTCCGTGATGCGACGCGAGCGGGATCTCGCGCTCGATGACGATCACATGGTCCGCCGCGATCCGGCCGCCAAGTCGGGCCGCCACCTCGTGATCGGCGGCCGGGCGGCGGAGATGTCCGGCGGAGGTTCCGAGGCAGGCCAGGCGCTGGCCGATGGAGGTGCCCGCAAGCGAGTGCGACAGCAGGGCCAGCCGGTGCTGGAGTGTGTTCTCGGTCATCTGGGCAGGAATTCGAAACCTGGAACCCGGACCCTGGAACTTCAAACCCGAGCCAGCCGCCGCATCGCTTCGGCCGTTCAGGCGAGCAGGCGCAGCACGCCGAGCGCCGCTCGTTTGGGCGAGCCGCGGGCGGCCTCCGAGGCGAGGATGGGCCCCACGCAGGCCGGGCAGCCGTTCGCGCAATCGCAGCCTGCCACCAGCGCGCGGGTGCGCTCCGCGACCTCGTGGCGCAACGCGTAAAGCGGCGCGGTCAGTCCGATGCCCCCGGGCGTGTTGTCGTAGAGGAAGACCGTCGGGACGAACTCGCCGCCGGGGCGGTCGAGATCGACCGGCTCGCCCTCGAAGCTGCGCGCCGAGCCGCGTCCATCCGCTCCCACGACCCCGGACCAGGTCGCGTTGCCGTCGCCCACCGCGCGCCCGAGGTCGGCGCGCTCGCACATCGTGAGCAGCGCCGCGATCTGGTGCAGGGCGTGGGCGGCGCCGAGAAATCCGTCGAGCGCCTCCCAGCGGCTGGCGAAGGCGCGGGCGAGCCGCTCGGGCGAGACCTGCCACCACAGCGCGCTGGTGTGCATCTCCTGGTCGGGTAGCCTGACCTCGCCGTAGCCCACGTTCTCGTGGCTGTAGTAGCGGATCTTTTTGTAGCCGGCCACCCTGCGCACCAGATGCACCTCGCCGCGCGCGCACGCGCCGCCGGGGCCCCGTTCGCGCTCGAATTCGTCGAGGATCTTGAGCTTCGTGTAATCGATGGCCTCCGTGTAGTAGTCGGCGCGGGTGCGGGTGACGAAGGCCTTGCGGCCGACCCAGTCGAGTTTCTCGACCTGATAGGGGCGCGCCTGGATCAGGTGGATCGCGCCCTCGTGGAGCGTCATCGGGGCGGCACCGTAGTCGACTTCGGCGATCACCTCCTTCGCCCCGCCGGTCGTGTCGATGACGACGAAATTTCCCTCGGCCACGCTGCGCAGGCTGACCGTGGCGGCCGGGTAGCTGTCGGCGATCCAGTGCCAGCGGCTGCCCTCGCGATGCACGATGCCCTGATCGGCGAGATACGCGAGCATCTCTTCGAGGTTCTCGCCGCCGAAGCGCTCGCCCGCGACGAACGGCAGCTCGAAGGCCGCGCAGCGCACGTGATCCATCAGGATCAAGAGCTGGTCCGGGTCGATGCGCGCATGCTCGGGCGAGGCGCCGAGGAAGAACTCCGGGTTGCGCACGATGTACTGGTCGAGCGGCTCGCTGCTGGCGACGAGCACGCCCAGGGCCGGGCGATCGCGCCTGCCTGCGCGCCCCAGCCGCTGCCAGGTTCCGGCGATCGTTCCGGGGTAGCCGTTGAGGATGCACACGTCGAGGGCGCCGATGTCCACGCCCAGCTCGAGCGCGTTGGTCGCGACGACGCAATCGAGGCTGCCCTCGCGCAGGCTGCGCTCGGTGCCGCGCCGCTCGCCGGGCAGATAGCCGCCGCGGTAGGCCGCCACGCGCGCAGGCTCCCGCGGGTCGGAATCGAAGACGTCCTTGAGGTACTTGGTGAGCACCTCCACCATCAGCCGGGTGTTGGCGAAGACGATGGTCTTGAGCCCCCGCTTGAGAGCCGTGCGCGCGATCCGCATCGATTGCGAACGGGCCGAGGCGCGCAGGCCGAGATCCGGGTCGATCACCGGCGGATTCCACAGCAGGAGGTGTTTCTCACCCTGTGGCGCGCCGGACTCGCTCACCACGGCCGCGTCCTCGCCGAGCAGCGCGCTCGCCAGCTCGCCCGGATTCGCGATCGTGGCAGAGCACAAGACGAAGACCGGATCCGAGCCGTAGAAGCGGCACACGCGGCGCAGCCGCCGGATCACGTTCGCCACATGCGAGCCGAACACGCCGCGGTAGGTATGGATCTCGTCGATCACCACGAAGGCGAGCGACTCGAAGAACTGCGCCCACTTGGTGTGATGCGGCAGGATGCCCTGGTGCAGCATGTCCGGATTGGACACCACGACGTCGCCGTGGGTGCGCACCGCGCGCCGCGCATCTCCCGGGGTGTCGCCGTCGAAGGTGCAGGCGCGCACGCCGAGCTCCCCGATGCGGTTGAACTCCAGGATCTCGGCGACCTGGTCCTGCGCGAGCGCCTTGGTCGGGAACAGATAGAGCGCCTTCGCGCGGCTGCCGAGCGCGGCCTGCAGCACCGGCAGGTTGTAGCACAGCGTCTTGCCCGAGGCGGTCGGCGTCGCCACCACCGTATGACGGCCCGCGGCCACCAGATCCCAAACCTGGCGCTGATGGCTGTAGAACGCATGGATGCCGCGCCGCTCGAGCACGCTCTTCAGTCGCGCATCGAGCACGGGCGGGAATGGCGCATGACGCGCCGGTTGGGCGGGCAGCAGCAGCTCTCCGGTGATGCGCTTCGCATGGCGGCGGCGCAGCTCGTCCGCAAGCGCCGCCGCATCGCTCGGGCGCTCGACAAGAGGTTCGCGCCGGCGCAGGGCGGGGGCTTGCATGGCGGCGATCCTCCCGTTCTCCATTCGTTCTCGGTGATGATAGTATAGAAACGGATTCGGGGCCGCAAGCCATTTTCCATTTCTCTTTTCCGTGCCATGTCCGCGCCGCTCACCCGCCGCCAGCAGGCGGTCTACGAATTCCTGGTCACGCACCGGGAGGAGTTCCCGCACCCGCCGAGCCTCGACGAGCTGGCGGCCGCGATGGGGCTTTCCTCGCGCGGCTCGCTTCACAAGCATGTGCGCGCGCTCGTCCAGGCGGCACTGGTCGAGCCGATGGAGCAGCGCAGGCGCGGCATCCGGCTCACCGCGCGCGAGCAGGCGGGGCTGCCCCTGCTCGGGCGCATCGCCGCGGGGCGCCCGATCGAGGCGATCCCGGATGCCCGTGCGGTCGAGGTGCCGGACTTCCTGCGCGGGCGCGGGCGCTGTTACGTGCTCGATGTGCGCGGAGATTCGATGCGCGACGAGGGTATTCTCGACGGCGATCTCGTCGTCATCGAGGCGCGTTCGCATGCGCGCAACGGCGAGATCGTGGTTGCGCTGATCGACGGCGCCGAGGCAACCCTCAAGCGCATCGAGCAGCGCCCCGGAGAGGTGATCCTGCATCCGGCCAATCCCGCCTTCGAGCCCCTGCGGCTGCGCCCGGAACAGGTCGCGGTGCAGGGCGTGGTGACCGGTCTCATGCGCGCCTGCCGCTGAGCGTGCAGCGCTCCCGCATCAGCGCCCGGAAAGCGCCGCATCCACGATCGCTTGCGCTTCCTCCACGATTCTCGCCAGGTGCGCTTCGCTGCGCATGCTCTCGGCGTAGAGCTTGTAGAGGTTCTCGGTGCCCGAGGGACGCGCGGCGAACCAGCCGCCGGCCGTGACCACCTTGAGCCCCCCGATCGGTGCATCGTTGCCCGGTGCGCGGGTGAGGCGCGCGAGGATCTCGTCGCCCGCGAGATGCGTCGCGCGCACCGACTCGGCCGCGAGCGCACCGAGCGCCTTCTTCTGCGCGGGGGAGGCCGGGGCGTCGATGCGCGTGTAGTGGGTCGCGCCGTGCTTCGCCGCGAGCGCCTCGTAACAGGTGCCGGGGTCGAGCCCGGTGACCGCAGTGATCTCCGCCGCGAGCAAGCCCAGCACGATCCCGTCCTTGTCGGTCGTCCACACCGTGCCGTCGCGGCGCAGGAGGCTCGCACCTGCGCTCTCCTCGCCGCCGAAGCACAGCGAACCCGCGAGCAGGCCCGGCGCGAACCACTTGAAGCCAACCGGCACTTCGACGAGCCGCGCGCCGCGGTGCGCGGCCACGCGATCGATCATCGAGCTCGACACCAGGGTCTTGCCTACGGCGGCCCCGCGCGGCCAGCCGGGGCGGTGCGCGAGCAGGTAGTCGATCGCCACCGCGAGGTAATGGTTGGGGTTCATCAATCCCGCGCCCGGCGTCACGATGCCGTGGCGGTCGGCGTCGGGATCGTTGCCCCAGGCGATGTCGTAGCGATCCTTCAGGCCCAGCAGGCTCGCCATCGCGTAGGGGCTGGAACAGTCCATGCGTATCCTGCCGTCGTGGTCCAGGGTCATGAAGCCGAAGGCCGGATCCACGCGCGCATTGACGAGCTCGAGAGCGAGGTTCCAGGCGCGGGCGATGCGCGGCCAATACTCGACCGCCGCCCCGCCCATCGGGTCGACGCCGATGCGCACGCCCGCTTTGCGGATCGCTTCCATGTCCACCACGCTGCCGAGATCCGCGATGTATTCGGCGGCGAAATCGGCGTAACGTGCGGCTGCGAGCGCGTCGCGGTAGGGCATGCGCCGCACGTCGGCCAGCCCGGATTCGAGCAGCGCGTTGGCTCGCTCCTCGATCCGGCGGGTGATTGCGGTGTCGGCCGGGCCGCCGTCCGGCGGGTTGTACTTGAAGCCGCCGTCCTCGGGCGGATTGTGCGAGGGCGTGATGACGATGCCATCGGCGCGGGCGGCGCCGGCGTGGGCGAGGATGGCGTGCGAGATGACGGGCGTCGGAGTATAGCGGCCGCCCTCCTGGAGAACGAACGCGACGCCGTTCGCGGCCAGCACCCCGATCGCGGTGCGCTGCGCGGGCGCGGAGAGCGCGTGCGTGTCCCGCCCCAGGTACAGTGGGCCGTCGATGCCTTCCTTGCGCCGGAATTCGCAGATCGCCTGGGTGATGGCGAGGATGTGATCCTCGTTGAAGCTCGCTTTGGCGGGGCTGCCGCGATGGCCGCTGGTGCCGAAGGTGACGCGCTGCAGTGGGTCGGCGGCATCCGGCCTGATAAGATGGTAATCACGCTCGAGTGCATCCGGATCGATCCGCATCGAGTCCGGAACCGGCGTTCCGGCGAGTGGGTGGGTCATGGTGGGCTCCGCATGAGAGTATCGATTTGATGTTAGCGTTTCCGGACCGATCCGTGGGGTGAGGAAAGTGAACGAGCGTCGCGTCGAGGTCATTCAGTCCGAGACCTGCTACGAGGGATTCTTCCGCCTCGAGCGGCTGCGGTTGCGCCACAGCCTGCATGCCGGCGGAATGGGTCCGGTGCTGGTGCGCGAGCGCGTCGAGCGGGGCGACGTCGCGGCGGTGCTGCCCTACGACCCGGCGCGCGACGAAGTGGTGCTGATCGAACAGTTTCGCGTCGGCGCCCTCGACGATCCCGCAGGCGCCTGGATGATCGAAGTCGTGGCCGGCCTGATCGAGCCGGGCGAGACGCCCGAGCAGGTCGCGCGGCGCGAGGCGCTCGAGGAGGCCGGCTGCGCGATCGGCGAGCTGGTGCCGGTCGCGCGGTTCTATGCGAGTCCGGCCAAATCCTCGGAGCGCTCCCATCTGTTCTGCGGGCGGGTCGATGCGACGCATGCCGGCGGCATCCACGGGCTGGCCCGCGAGGGCGAGGACATCCGCGTGCTGGCGATGCCGGCGCCGGAGGCCCTCGCCCTGCTGGCCGCAGGACGGATCCAGGCGGCGTGGCCGATCATCGCGCTGCAATGGCTGGCAGCGAACCGCGAGGAGCTGCGCCGCCGCTGGTGCGTATCCTGAGGCCGGGTTCCCAACGAGGGAGAAGCGAATGAAGTTCTACGACTGCGCCACCGCCCCCAGCCCGCGCCGCGTGCGCATCTTTATCGCCGAGAAGGGCGTCGAGATTCCGGTCGTGCAGGTCGATCTGCGCTCCGGCGAGCAGCTCGGCGAGGCCTTCCGCGCGAAGAACCCGCGCTGCACCGTGCCTGTGCTGGAGCTGGATGACGGTACCTGCCTCACCGAGACGGTCGCCATCTGCGACTACCTTGATTCGGTCTACCCGCAGCCCTCGCTCATGGGCCGCACGCCGAAGGAGCGTGCGCTGGTACTGCAATGGAACCACTGGATCGAGGATCTGGGTTTCCTGTCCGTGGCCGAGGTGCTCCGCAACTCCTTCCCCGGATTCAAGGATCGCGCCCTGCCGGGGCCGGACGCCTTCGAACAGATCCCGGCGCTCGCCGAACGCGGCCGCCGGCGGATCGGGCAGTTCTGGGCTCTGCTCGACCGGCAGCTCGGCGCGAACGCCTGGGTCGCGGGCGATGCATTCACCATGGTCGACATTTCGGCGCTCGTGGTCTGCGATTTCGCGCAGCGGGTCAAACTCGCCATGCCCGAGGAATGCGCCGCGCTGCGGGCCTGGCATGGACGCGCCGCCGCGCGGCCCTCATCCTCGGGGTCAGTTCTTTAATTTATAGTGTGAATGACCATGGCATCGGCGCACCCGGCGCAAACGAGGCGCCGCCGCGCGCCCGCACTATAAAGTAAAGAACTGACCCTGCTCGCGGAGCGGTGACCGATGTTCGAATGGCTTTCGAGTCCGGAGGCGTGGATCGCGCTGGGCACGCTGACGGCGCTCGAGATCGTGTTGGGCATCGACAACATCATCTTCATCTCGATCCTCGTGGGGCGCCTTCCGCGGCATCAGCACGCCCTCGCGCGGCGCCTCGGCCTGGGTCTCGCCATGGTCGCGCGCCTGGCCTTGCTGTTCTCCATTTCCTGGGTGATGGGCTTGACCGCGCCGTGGTTTACGGTCCTCGGCGAGGCGATCTCGGGGCGCGACGTGGTGCTGATCGGGGGCGGGCTGTTTCTTCTCGCCAAGGCCACGCATGAAATCCACGACAGCCTGGAAGGTGCGGAAGAGCGCCCAGGCGCGGTCGCCGCCGCCAGCCTGGGAATGGTGCTGGCGCAGATCGCGATCCTGGACGTCGTGTTCTCGCTCGATTCCGTGATCACTGCCGTCGGATTGATCGAGCAGGTCTCCATCATGGCGGTCGCCATCGTGCTCGCGGTCGTGGTGATGTTGATGGCTGCGAAGCCGATCGGGGAGTTCGTCGACGAGCATCCGACGATCAAGATCCTCGCGCTTTCGTTCCTGATCCTGGTCGGCGTCACGCTCATCGCCGAAGGCTTCGACGTGCATGTTCCGAAGGGCTACATCTATTTCGCGATGGCTTTTTCGGTCGCCGTCGAGATGCTCAACCTTCGCATGCGCCGAATCCGCGCCGAGCCGGTCAGGCTGCACAAGCCGCTCCGCTGAATCCTTGGGGTCAGTTCTTTACTTTATAGCGCGGTCTCGCGCCGCCTCATCGTCGACCGCGGCGCCAGTAATCTCTTTGTCATTGCGACTATAAAGTAAAGAACTGACCCCGGAGTTTGACCCCGGAGTTTCAGTTGGTCAGTCCGAAGCGCGGGCGCAGGCGGACGCCGATCCGGCAGCCTGCGAGCGCGGCGGCGATCCACAGCCAGCCGTGCAGGCTGGTGGAGGCGACGCCGGAGAAGAACGCACCGACATTGCAGCCGAAGGCGATGCGCGCGCCGTAGCCCATCAGTACGCCGCCGAGGAGCGCCGCGGCGAGCGAGCGCGGCGGGATGCGCCACTGCGGCGAGAAGCGGCCAGCCAGCGCAGCGCTCGTGGCGGCACCGAGCAGGACGCCGACGTCCATGAGCGAGGTGACGTCGTGGAGCACGTTCGCGGCGAGCGCCGCGCTCTGGAAGGGCGCCGTCCAGAAGCCGTCCGCCGCCTGCCAGCCGAGGGTTGCCGCGGTCTTCGCACCCCACAGCGTATAGCCCCAGGTGATGCTCCACGGATGGCCGGCGAGGATCAGCGTGGCCGCGTTCAGCAGCGCGAGCGCCACGCCGCCGATCATCAGCGGATCGACGCCGGCGGCATCGCGGCTGGAATCCCGGCGCCGCAGCAGGAAGAATGCGGCCATCAGTACGGCAGTCTGGACGCCGGCGGCCGTTCCCCAGCCGACGAGTTCGCCGAGTGCGAGTTCGCCCCAGGACGGGGTCGCCTGCCACCAGCCCATGTGCAGGCTCGCCCAGAACGATCCGGCGCAGAACGCCGCGAGCACGACCAGCATGCGCGGGCTGCCACCGCCGGCCGCGTACAAGGTGCCCGAGCCGCATCCGCCGCCGAGCTGCATGCCGATGCCGAACAGGAAAGCGCCCGCGACGACCTGCACGCCGAGCGGTGCGTTCGCTCCGCCGAGCGGATAGCCGAAGGCTTCCCCGGCCGCGAGCAGCGGGGCGAACAGCAGGGTGGCCAGCGCGAGCATCAGGAGCTGCGCGCGCACGCCGCGCGTGTCGCCATTCACGATCCACCGGCGGTACGCGCTGGTGAAACCGAAGGAGAACTGGTGCAGGGTCACGCCGAGCAGGATGCCCACCCCGAACAGCGCGGCGAGACGCCAGCCGCCCGGGGCCGCCTGAACGGCCACCGCGGCCACCAGCACGGCGACCGCTGCGAGGATGCCCCGCTGCGCGCGTGCCCAACCGTCGCTTGCCGCGCCGGCGGGCGATGCCCCTGGCGCGGAAAGGACCGGATTCCCGCGCGCGTTCATGGCTCGCGCACCAGCCGGAAGCCGATCAGGATGTGGCGCAGGTCGGGCGGGCGGCCGTGGCGTGCCGCGGGCCGGCATACGCCGCAGCCGCGGTCGTCCCACGAGCCGCCCTTGACGATCGAGCGCCCGTCACCGGTCGTGGTGGATGTCCATTCGAAGACCTGGCCCGCCGCATCGAGCATGCCGAATGGGCTCGCGCCCTCCGGGAAACGGCCGACCGGAACGGTATCGAACGGTCCGGCATCGGCGCTGTTCAGCCGCCGCGCATTCCACCTCTTGCCCCAGGGAAAACGCCGGCCGTCCTCGCCGCGCGCCGCCTTCTCCCATTCCACCTCCGCCGGCAGGCGCCACGATCGGCCGGTCTGCGCGGAAAGCCATCCGGCATACGCCCGCGCGTCCTCGAGGTCGACCAGCACCACCGGATGCTCCTCGCGGCCGGCCGGCGGAGCGCCGCCGCTCCACGCGAAGCGGCGCGTCGCCGCCCAGGCGTGGGCCAAGCCGGAGCGTATCCACTCCGCTTCGCTCACGTCGGGTGCGCGGTGACCGGTGGCGCGGACGAAGGTGGCGTACTGCGCGTTGGTGACCGGCACCGCCAGGATCGCGAAGGCATCGATTCGCGCACGCTGGCGTGGGCGCTCGTTCTCGTACCAGCGTTGCGTGCGCGTCGTCCGTGCGCCGTAGGCGGCCTCGTCGAGGCGGTAGGCGGCTTCGCGCTCGGCGCGGTCCGAGCCCATCACGAAGGAGCCGGCGGGAACCTGGACCGTCTCGGGCTCAACGGCCGCCTGCGCCGCCAGGCCCGTGGCGAGCAGGGCGGCACCGATCGCGCTGCGGATCCACCCGTTCATGGCGCGGGCAGCGGCTTGCGCGCTTCCCAGGCTACGAAGGCGGAGGCCTCGGCGCGACCGAGCGCAGCGCGGATCATCGCGCGGCCCCGCCCGGCACCGTCCTCCTCGAGGAGACTGCGGTACAGATCGGCGTAGAAAGCGTCGGGCTCGATGCGCAGGCGCAGCCGCAGCACCGCCGCGCGCGGGTGGCGCGCTCGCGCGTAGTCCAGCAGCGCCTCGCCGTCGGCGGGGATGCGCGTATCGCTGATCTCGCGCGAGAGGTCGAGCGGCACCTGCCGCTGGAGGACCAGTTCGGCGCGGGTGCTCGCCAGCGCGCTGCCCGCGGCGTCCTCCTGCCAGATCTCGGCGACGGCCCGCGGGGTCACGTAGGTTGGAAAGTGATGGCCCGCTCCGGTGTTGCGGATGCGCAGCCGTGCCGCCACCTTCCCCTCGGCGATGCGCGGTGGCTGCGCTTCGATCGTGAGGGCGGCGCGGGTCGCCTGCCGGTCGTGGATGCCGCGCCACAGGTGCCTGCGCTCGGGCATGTGGCAGGATTGGCAGGTGCGACCCTCGCGCGCGTGGCGCGAGCCCTTCCATTCCTCGTAGGTGTTCTCCAGCAGCTTTCCCGCGAGCGTGAACCCGTCGGGCTCGAACTGGTGGCAGGCGGCGCAGAAGCGCGAATCCTCGAACGCCGGCGAAGCGGTGAATCCGTTGTGAGGCAGCGCCGGTCGGGCGGCCGCGTCCGGCGCCGAGCCGTCGCGCCGCGGCGGGCCGAATCGCTGGTGGGCGCGCACATGGCAGGCAGCGCAGACGAGCCCCTCCTCGTGGAGCGCCCTGGCGCTTGCGTGCCCGGGCGGGCGCCTGCCGGAGTCTGCGATCGCCGCGGCGAGCGCATCGGCCTGCTCGGCGAGCGGCGCGTGGCAGCGGATGCAATCCTGATGCGCGTCGCGATCCTCGGCATCCATCTCGACGAGCTGCCCCATCAGGCCTGGGCCCATCGCGTTCGCATGGAGGCTCGCCTTCCAGTCGGCATGCTGCGCGGCGTGGCAGCCGCCGCAGTCGGCCGGCGCAAGCGAGCGCTCCGCGGCGGAAAAACGTTCCGGAGCGGGGCCCTGTGCCGCCAGGGGCCGTGACCAGTGCTCTCGCAGAAAAGCGCCCACCGAATCGTCGCTGATCGCGGTCGTGCCTGTATCCGGTGCGCTCGGCGGCGGCCGCTCACCGCAGGCCGCGAGCGCGATCGAAAAGAAAACGGAGAGAAGCCATCGGCTCCTCTCCGCCCGTCCCGACGCGATCGGGTGCGTCAAATCACTTCTTCGCGGCGCAGGGGTTCTTCGCGGCGCACGGGTTCTTGGCTGCGCAGGGATTGGCCGCCGCACAAGGGTTCTTCATGGCCTTCTTCATGGCCTTCTTGGCCTTCTTGGCCTTCGGCGCACACGGGTTCTGCGCGGCGCAGGGGTTCTTGGCTGCACAGGGGTTGGCCGCCTGCGCCATCGGCACCGACATCGGCACGGCCAGCGCCAGCGCGACCGCTCCCAACATCAAACGCGTTTTCTGCATGTTCATACTCGACTTCCTCCGGTGGTGGGTGACACACTCTGGCGGCCGACCCCGTGGCCGGTCGCCATTCCTTTGTCTCGCATTCCTGCACTTCACCGCTCCAGGTCCGTCGCATCCGTATCCGGATGCGACGCATCGAGACATGCGGCGGTGAGGGTTGGACGGCATCGCAGACAGAATCTTACATGAAGGCCAGTCGCCAACGGGCGCTCGCCCGGTGAACGAAGGTGACGATGGCCGAATCAGGTCAACGGACGACGAGCCGGTAGTCCGGCGTCGGGTTGAGCGGGCACGAATAGACGTACTCGCCGGGCTTCAGATCCACCGCATAGTCCTGCGTGGTGCCGGTCGTCAGGCCCCCTCCGGACACGCTCGGCAGCCTCGCCCGGTCGAGCAGGGTCGCGCCGCGCAGCCAGAAGCCGAGTTCGTAGGGCACGTCGCGGTTGGTGACGCGGAAGACGATCTTCCCCGGCTTGAGGTGTAGGGTCTTCGCCTGCGCCAGCCGCTCCTTGCCGGTCCTGGCGTTGATCGCTTCGCAATCCTGGATCCGGGCGGACTTGAATCCCCGGTTGACACCGTTCTCGCTCTCGAGGAACTGGCAGGGCACCTGGTTGAGCTCGATCAGCTGCGGTGCGGTGTGCGCCGCGGGTGCCGCCGCTGCGACGAGGGCGGCGCACAGGCCGGTCGTGAAGGTTCCTGCGTTCATCGCATGCTCCTGTTCTCTGGGGTCAGTTCTTTACTTTCTAGTGCGCGCTCGCGTCGCCTCATCGTTGTTGCTGGTGCTCGTGATGCCAGAGTCATGAACACTATAAAGTAAAGAACTGACCCCGATGGGAACGGCTACTTGGCGGACCAGATCTCCTGCACCCGGGCATCGCGGCCGCAGCCCTTGCGGTAGAACGAATAGCGCAGCGGGTTCTTGCGGTAGTAGTCCTGGTGGTATTCCTCCGCCGGGTAGAACGCCGAGGCGGCGGCGATTTCGGTGTGGATGCGTGCCAGCTTGCCGCTCCTAAGCAGCGTGTCGCGGCTCGCCTCGGCGATCTTGCGTTCGGCCTCGTTCTGCCAGTAGATGGCGCTGCGATACTGCGTTCCGACGTCGCAGAACTGCCGGTCCTTCACCGTCGGGTCGATGTGGCGCCAGAAGTACTCGACCAGTTGCGCGTAGCTCACCTGCGACGGGTCGTAGCGCACGCGCACCGCCTCGGTGTGCCCGGTGCCGCCGGCGCTGACCTGCTCGTAGCCGGGGTTGGCGAGCGTTCCGCCGGTGTAGCCGGACTGTGCCTCGATCACGCCGGGCAGCTTCTCGAAATCCGCTTCGACGCACCAGAAGCAGCCGCCTGCGAAGACGGCCGTCGCGGTGCCGGCCGGTGATGCCGTCTCGGCCGCGAAGCCTGGAATGCCGCCGAGCAGCAGCAATGCCGCGACGATGCCCGCCCGGCGCGTGCCCGTACTCACGTGCGCAGCTCCGGCAGCTTCTCGCCGCGCGGCACGAAGGTCAGCGCGACGCCGTTGTTGCAATAGCGCTTTCCGGTCGGCTGCGGGCCGTCGTCGAAGATGTGGCCCTGGTGCCCGCCGCAGCGCGCGCAATGGTATTCGGTGCGCGGATAGAACAGCTTGAAATCGGTGTGGATGCCGACCGCTTCGGGCAATGCCTGCCAGAAACTGGGCCAGCCGGTGCCGCTGTCGTATTTCGTCCGGCTGTCGAACAGGGGCAGGTTGCATGCCGCGCACACGAAGGTTCCGTCGCGCTTCTCGTGGTTCAACGGGCTGGTGCCGGCGCGCTCGGTCGCTTCCTCGAACAGCACCCGATAGGCGGCGGGCGGCAGCAGCGCCGCCCATTGATCCTTCGATTTCCTCAGTCCCGTGCCCTTGCTTTTCTCTGCCCGGATTGCGCCGGCCAGGGGGAGTCCGGTAAAGCCGAGCAGCCATTTCAGCGATTGGCGTCGATCCATGATGTCCTCCGGTGTTGCCTGAACTTCGTTACGAAGCGAAGGCGGGCGCAGCAAACCGGCCTGCCGCCCGCCACCCGACCGCAAGGGATCGCCGCCTACTTCTTCATCTCGTCCTTGCCCATGGCGTCCTTCTTCATCGCGTCATCCGCGAGGGCATTGCCGCCGGCGAGAAGGATGCAGGCGGAAAACAGGCTTGCGGCGAACTTGTACATGCTGAACTCCTTGGTAGCGTTGAATGATCGGCCATGAGGCCGGTGTATCGAGGGGGCCGAGCCGTGCTCAGGTCCCGCCGAACCAGTTGTACCCCTGGTCTTCCCAGTAGCCGCCGGGGTAGGTGTTGGTGACGAAGATGGCCTGGATGTGCTTCGGATTCTTGTAGCCGAGCTTGGTCGGCATGCGCAGCTTCATCGGGAACCCGTAGCGCGGCGGAAGCTTCCGACCGTCGTAGGTCAGGGTCAGCAGCGTCTGCGGGTGCAGCGCGGTGGCCATGTCGATGCTGGTGTAATAGTCGTCGGCACACTTGAAGCCGACATAGCGGGCGCTCGTGTCCGCGCCGACGCGGGAGAGAAAGTTCGCGAAGCTCACGCCTCCCCACTTGCCGATCGCGCTCCAGCCTTCGACGCAGATGTGGCGCGTGACCTGATCGGCTTGCGGCAGCGCGCCCAGCTCGGCGAGCGTCCACGCGTGCCGGTCGGCCACCAGGCCGGTGACCTCCAGCCGGTAGCTGCTCTCGTCGACTTCGGGGACCTGGTCCTCGCCGTAGTACGCGTTGAACGGAAACGGCCGCGTGATCATCGACTCCGGGTAGGTCGGCGCCAGACGGTCCGGATCGAACAGCCAGCCCTGCACCCGGTCGTTGAAGCGCGAGACCGCCATCAGCGCACGCTCGACGCCGTTCTCGTCATCGATCGTGCAGCCGGTCAGGAGCGACAGTCCACCGAGGGTGAGCGAACGGCGCAGGAACAGCCGGCGGGACGGCTGCGCGATGCGGAGCAGCGCTTCCTTCACCACCGCGCCGGCATCGATGGCGGGCAGTCGGGGGGATTTGCGAATCGTCATCGTCACTCCTCAGCGGCCGCGGATCATGGGCAGCAGCGTGCGCGGCACCAGCGCGACCATCGCCAGGTGAATCCCCACGAACGCGACGAGAGCCGCCATGGACAGGAAATGGATGCGCCGCGCAGCCTCGTAGCCGCCCAGCAGTTCGCGCAGCAATGGAAACTGCACCGACTTCCACAGCACCAGGCCGGAGGCGACGAGCAGCGCAATGTCGGCGATCACGAAGAGGTAGGCGGCGCGCTGCACCGCGTTGTAGCGGCTCGGGTCCTCGTGCGGGAGCCGCCCTCGCAGCGCGGCACGCAGGTCCGCAACGATGGCCCGCGGCGAGAGCGGGAAGAACTTGCGCAGCAGGCGAGCGCTGCCGATGTTGCACGCCAGGTAGGCGAGACCGTTGGCGGCGAGCAGCCACATCGCCGCGAAGTGCCACTGAATCGCACCGCCCAGCCAGCCGCCGAGGGTGATCGCATCGGCGAACCGGAAGCCGAAGAAAGGTGACGCGTTGTAGATGCGCCATCCGCTCATCGCGAGAATCACCACCGCCACCGCATTGAGCCAGTGCGTCGCGCGCAGCCAGCCCGGGTGGATGGGGCGCCTGTCAACGATCACCGCAGTCTCCCGCATGCGAGGTGCTCACGAGCGCGCGCACTGATGCGCGCTCACCGCCTGAAGCACGGCTCCGGAGCGCGGGTCGGCCACGAAGGCGACGACGTCCAGGCGCGCGCGGTTCCAGGCCGGGGGCAGGGCGATTCTGCGCTGCGCCCGGGCGGTCCCGCCATTCAGCGGAAACGGGCCGATCCACTGGCGAACCACGTGATCGTGCGCGAGCGTCGTCCCGGCGTTCTCGCCGCGCTCGACCTTCGAAGCGAGGCCGCTTTCGGTGACGGCGACATGGAGCACGGCCGGCTGCGCGTCCGCGGGCACCGTTGCATCGGCAGCGAGGGCGAGCGTGCCGCCGGGGGCAGGACTCGCCTTCACCCGGATATCGGCCCCGGTTGCCTGGGAGTTGATGCGCCGCACCTCTGCGCGCAGCGCGCCGTGCCACGATCGCAGTTCGGCACCGCCGACGAAGTAGTGCGGCGTATACACGACCGTATGCCGGTTGGCCTGGACGAGTGAGCGGTGGCGTTCGCCGAAGACAGCCTGCGCGTAAGGGTCCTTCCAGCCGATGGAGTCCCAGTAGTCGACATGCAGCGCCATCGGAACCGCTACCGCGGCCGGATCGAGCGTCTCGCGCAAGCGGCTGAGCTGGCGGTCTGCGGGCGGACAACTGGAACAACCCTCCGAAGTGTAGAGTTCGATCAGCGCCGCCCTGCGGGGACCGCTGCGCACGTCGCAGGCCGCCGAAGCGGAAGATGGCAAGGCGGCGGCATGCAGGATCAGGAAGGTGCAGGCGGCGACCGAACGCGAATCCATGTGTGACCTACCTCGGCGGTGAATGGGCGCTTCGCGCGCCCCGGCCCGAAATCGGTACCGTTCGCGCGCTCTAACAGCCGGTCTGACAGCTAGTTCGTGAAAAGGTGGCAGCCGGTTACACGGCCGGGCACAATTCGTCCCCGGGACCCCCCGCCGGGGAAATGTCTTGCACTGCTGTAACCGAATGCATCGGTCCAACGAACTACGAGGCAAGCGCCGGTGAGCGTGCCGGAAGGGCGGCTGCGCGAGCTGCTGAAGCGCGGGCTCGCCGGAGATGCGTCCGCCTACCGTGCATTCCTGGAGGCGCTCTCCGGGAATCTGCGCGCTTTCCTGAGGAAGCGGCTCTCCCGGTTGCCCGACGAGGTGGAGGATCTGGTGCAGGAATCGCTGCTGGCCGTGCACAATCAGCGGCATACCTACGATGCCGCGCAGCCCTTGACGGCGTGGGTCTACGCGATCGCACGCTACAAGCTGGTCGATTTCCTGCGCCGGCGCTCGCGCGAGGACCTGCTCAACGATCCGCTGGACGACGAGATCGACCTGCTGGCCGGCTCCGACGACGAGGCCGCCGAAGCGCGCCGCGACCTGGCGAAACTGCTGGGCAGTCTGCCGGATCGACAGCGGCTGCCGATCGTGCATGTCAAGATCGAAGGCCTTTCGGTGGCGGACACCGCGCGGCGCACCGGCCTGTCGGAATCCGCCGTCAAAGTGGGCATACACCGCGGCCTGAGGGCGCTCGCGGCCAGGATGCGGGGCGAGTCATGAAGACCGGCGATCTGGTCGCCATGCTGGCCACCGGTGCCGGCTCGGTGCAACCGAATCAGGCGGCGCGCCGCTACGCGAGCGCCATCGCCTGGGGTTTCCTCGGTGCGGCCTTGCTGATGGCCGTCCTGCTGGGTCCGCGCCGTGATTTTGCGCAGGCGGTGCTGCTGCCGATGTTCTGGATCAAGCTCGGCTTTGCCGCCAGCCTTGCCGCAGCCGGTCTGTTGGCGGCCATGTGCCTGTCGCGCCCGGGCCGGAGCCTTGCCTGGGTACCCGGCGCGGTGAGCGCGCCGGTGCTCGCGATGTGGGTGCTTGCAGCGATCGTGCTGGCGCGAGCCGACCCGGCGCGGCGTGCCGTGCTGTTCTTGGGAGAGACCGCGCAATCGTGCCCGTTGCTGATCGCCCTGCTGGCCATGCCGGTGTTTGTCGCAGTGGTATGGGCCATGAAGGGGCTTGCTCCGACGCGCTTGCGGCTCGCCGGTGCGGCTGCGGGGCTGCTTTCCGGAGCCGTCGGCGCGGTAGCGTACAGCGTGCACTGTCCGGAAATGCAGGCCCCTTTCATCGCCTTCTGGTATCTGCTTGGCATGCTGATCCCGACCGCCGCGGGTGCCGTGCTCGGTCCGCGTTTGCTTCGCTGGTAGCGCGGCGCGCCAGCTCGCGGTAGCCGCGCGGAAAACTGGGGCCACAAATCGGGGGTCAGGTCTTGACATGTCGTTTGAAGCATTCCATGTCGAACAACCGTGCTCGGCAGAAGCGCGATGTCCAGACCTGACACCTTGCCCGCAGGGTATCGCGCAACCGGTCCAGTTCCGGCAGGCGGTTGCGCGCCGCGTTGGCGCGATTACCTGATGGATCAGATTGAGTCCCTAAACTGCTGTAAATAATCAAGCGGTAGCCACCGCTTAGATTCGGTAAATTAGCGTTGCGAAAACGTTGGGTCTGTCAATCAAACTGTGTAACTGAGTCATTTCACTGCAACGCTGAGACCGGGACGCGGTCTTTTCCGAACAGGATTTGGAAGGTTTGCAGCGCTGGCTTCCAGTGATGGATCTGCTTCCAGTTGCGTGACGCCTGCTCGATGGCCAGATACAACGCCTTCACCGCAGCTTCGTCGTTCGGGAAGATGCGCCGGTTGCGGGTCAGTTTGCGCAGGCTCAAGCTCGCGCTTGCGCTTCGCGTTCTCGCCCTGCAGCGCGGCCAGGCGCTTCTGCTCCGGGGTGAACGTCGCCTTTCTGCCGCGCGTACGTCCCAGCGCTGCCAACGCCCCGGTCTCGCGCTCGCGCCGCCAGGTGCTCAGGTGCGAGCTGTACAGCCCTTCGCGGCGCAGTAGCGCCCCGATCGCGCCGGAATCGTTCGCGCGCCCCGCTTCTTCGAGCATGGCGAGTTTATATGCGGCGCTGAACTGGCGACGCCTGGCCGGCGCGCGTAC
>MNXU01000020.1 GCA_001872285.1 Betaproteobacteria bacterium CG2_30_68_42 | reverse complement strand
CAACCTGCAGCGCGATGCGCGCGTGGCCAAGCTGCGCGCCGTGGAGGGCGCGATGCAGGGCGCGATCGCGATGGTGCATGGCACCGCGCTCGCGCGCGCCGGACAGGGCGCGATCAACGGCTGCACCGTCAATGCCGCGGGCAACGGAACCATCGCCATCGAGGGCAGCACCACCGCCACGCCGGTGTGCGTCGGCGTGGCCTTCTTCTACCCGTCCGACACCATCGCCGGCATCGCCAAGGTATCCCTCACGCTCCCGACCGCGGCGACGACCGGCACCCCGACGCCGGCCGAGCTGAATGCGCAGGGCTATGCCTACAGCGCCGCGGACGGCCTCATGGTGCTCGGCGGCCCCGGAACCAACGCCGGCGGCACCACCAACACGACCTGCCGGGTGCAATACACGGCGGCGGTGTCGGGCGGCGTGCCCTCGGTCGGACCGGTCGATGCGGCCAACACCGCCGGCTGCTGATTCCGTTCGATGACGGCGGGCCGGCCACGGGCCCGCGGCGCGGGCTTCACCCTCGTCGAGCTCGTCGTCACGCTGCTGATCCTCGGCATCCTGGCGGCGATCGCGGCCCCGCGCTTCCAGGACGCCAGCGCCTTCACGCAGCGCGGCTTCGCCGACCAGGTGATCGCCGCGCTGCGCTACGCGCAGAAGATCGCCATCGCCAAACGGCGCGAGGTCTGCGTCGACTTCCTGCCGGCTTCGGGCAGCCTCCCCGACCGGATCGCGCTCACCCTCAATCCGACCACGACCTCGGGCGCACCATGCAGCGCACAGGTGAACCTCCCCGGCGAGGCGGCGGCCTATGTCGTCGGCGCTCCCAGCGGAATCGGCCTCTTGCTCAGCACCAATTTCCGCTTCGACGGTCTCGGGGCTCCCACTCCCGCGCCGGTGACCGTGACCCTGACCGGGCGCGGTGTGCCGATCACCATCTCCGCGCAGACCGGCCATGTCTCGGACTGAACGCCGCGGGCCGCTTCGGGCCGCCGCCCGACGCAGCCGCGGCATCACGCTGGTCGAGGTAATCCTGTTCATCGTCATCGTGAGCGTCGCGGCGGCCGGCATCCTGATGGTGTTCGGCAACGCCGCACGCTCGAGCGCGGAGCCGATGATCCGCAAGCAGGCGCTCGCGATCGCGGAAGCCCTGCTCGAGGAAGTGCGGCTGATGCCATTCACCTACTGCGATCCGGACGATCCCAAGGTCGCCACCGCGAGCTCGCCGGCCGATTGCACGACGCCGGAGGCGAGCGCCCCGGAAGCCGGCGAGGCCCGCACCGCCGCGCTCGCGCCCTTCGACAACGTCAACGACTACGCCGGTTTCGCCATGGCCGGCGGCATCGTCGACATCACCGGCGCGCCGATCGCCGGGCTCGACGCCTATTCCGCCAGCATCGCGGTGACCCCGCTGTCCTTCGGCGGCATCCCCCAGACCGACGTCCTGAGAGTCACGGTGACCGTGACCGGGCCGGCCGGCATCACGCTCACCCTCGACGGCCTGCGGACCCGGCATGCGCCCAACCTGTGAGAGGCGCGCCGCGCGCGGCTTCACCCTGGTCGAGATGATCACCGCGCTCGTCATCACCGGCATCCTCGCGGCCGCGGCCGCGGTCTTCCTGCGGGTGCCGATCGCGGGCTATTTCGACCTGGAGCGGCGCGCCGCGCTCACCGACGCGGCCGACCTCGCGCTGCGGCGCCTGGGCCGGGACCTGCGCCGCGCGCTGCCCAACAGCCTGCGCGTGGCCGGCGCGTGCACCGGGACGAGCCCTTGCTACGTGGAATATCTCGAGTTGCGCAGCGGCGGTCGTTACCTGGCGGAACCCTCGGGCGGCGCCACCCTCTGCCCCGCTGCCGACCCCTACACCGACACGCTCCAGATCGGGATTGCCGACACCTGCCTGCGAACGCTCGGCGCGACGCCTGATCTCGCTGCGGTCGTGGCCGGAGACTTCCTCGTCGTCTATAACCTCGGGCCGGGCAACGCGGGGGCCGATGCCTGGGCGAGCGGCGGCGCGACCGGGGGCAACAAGAGCCGCATCGTCTCGGTCGCCGCGGGCGCCGGCCCGAACCCTGAGGACCGGATCGATTTCGAGAGCCTCGCCTTTCCGCTCGCCTCGCCGCAGAGCCGCTTCCACATCGTCTCGGGGCCGGTGACCTACGCCTGCGACCCGGCCGCGGGAACGCTCACCCGCGTCTCCGGCTACGCGATCCAGGCGGCGCAGCCGGCGCCGCCCTCGGGCGGGACGAGCGCACCGCTGGCGACCGGGGTCACGGCCTGCAGCTTCACCTACGATCCGAGCATGGCGGCGCAGCGCGCGGGCGTGGTCTCCGTGCGCATGGAGCTCACCCGCAGCGACCCGGCCGGCACGCCCGAGCGCGTGAGCCTGTTCTCGCAGTTCCACGTGAGCAACGTGCCGTGAGGGGCGAGCGCGGATTCTCGATGGTGACCGCGATCTTCCTCGTCGTCACGCTCGCCGCGCTCGGCGCCTTTGCCATGAGCATGTTCCGCGTCCAGCAGACTTCGGCGGCGTTCGACGAACTGGGCGCGCGCGCTTCCCAGGCTGCGGAGGCCGGCATCGAGTGGGGCGCCTGGCAGGTGCTGCGCAATGGCGGCGCCTGCGCAGGTTCGACGAATCTCGCCCTGCCGCTAGGCTCGTTGGCGCTCTTCACCGCGACCGTCGCTTGCGCCTCGAGCGCGCATACCGAGGCCGGCAATCCGGTTACGATCTACCGCCTGACCACCACCGCCTGCAACCAGCCGGCTGCGGGCGCGTGTCCGAATCCCGCGCCCGGACCCGACTATGTCGAGCGGCAGGTGCAGGCGGTGGTGGAACGATGACCGCCAGCGAGGCAGAAAAGCGCCACATCGCATCGACAAGCCACACGCGTCCCGTGAGATCCATGAAGATCACCGAATTGCTTCAGTCGCTCGCGGATGAAAACGTACAGTACGTGCTGGTCGGAGGGCTGGCGGTTCAGTTGCATGGATTCTTGCGCGCCACGTTCGACATCGATCTGGTACTGTCGATGAACGACGAGAACCTGGGGCGATTCATCGGTGTCGCCAAGCGCTTCGGCCTGGTCCCGGGCATTCCGGTGCCGATCGACTCGCTCAGGAATGCCGGCCAGATCGAGCGATGGCATCGGGAAAAAGGGATGCTGGCCTTTTCCCTGCGGGAACGTCAGGCCGGCGGTAGCGTTGTCGATGTGCTGGTGCGACCCGAGGTGTCGTTCGCGACATTGATGGCCAATGCGGTCATGGGCGAATTGTTCGGCCGGCACGTGCCGATCGCATCGATCGATGATCTGCTGGCCATGAAGCGCATCGCGAATCGGCCCAAGGATCGGCTCGATATCGCGGCACTGGAAAAGATCAAGCGCGGAGAAGACCCGAATGCTTGAACCTCATCCCGGCATGGTCATCCCGCAGGTTCTCGTGCTCGCACGCCTGGCGCATTCCGAACAGGTGAGGGACTTCTTCATCCAGATGTGGTTGCAGAATCCCGCTCTGGCCGAGCGCGCCGGGCGCAGGATGCGCGACATTCTCTCCCCGGCACACCGTCCCAGCGGGAGCGAGCGTCTCGGATGAGGCCAAGCGGATTCGCAGCCTCGGTGCCTTGCGCCGGACATGCAACGGCGGCGGCGACCGGTCGTTTCGTCGCTGCGCTTTCCACGGCGCCAATGGCAAAAGCGGGGTCCGCACGATGAACTTCCGCTTCGGCCGTGTCGGGTTGCGGTTCGCAGCCCTGCTCATGCTCTTCGCGTTCGCACCCGGCGCCCGCGCGGCCACCTACGCCCATGTGCCCGCCACCTTCGGCTGGATCGACCCCTCCGCCCACACCCCGGTGGTATGGACCGGTGCGCCCGGCGGGCCGGCGGCCGAGTGCACCGGCGGCTCGGCGGCACTCGACGACGACATCTCGCAGGAACTGCCGCTCGGCTTCACGTTCAACTACGGGGGCACGAACTACACGAGCGTCCGCGTCATGTCCAACGGCCGCCTCCAGTTCAACAACAGGTTCTGTGGCTACGGCACCCAGACCGTCTCGCCGCGCACCTACCCCTACCCCTACGCCAATGCCAATGTCGTGCGCACGATGCGCGTCTATGGCGCCGACCTCGACCCCTCCGCCGGCGGCGCGGTGAGCTGGGCCTCGATCGGCTCCGCACCCGACCGGCGCTTCGTGGTCACCTGGACCGCCGTCCCGGAATGGAACGCTGCCGGCAGTTTCTTCGACCTGCAGGCGATCCTGAACGAGAACGGCCAGTTCGTCTATCAGTTCGGCGCCTCGAATAACCCCAGCGGGGGCAAGGCGCAGATCGGCTGGGAGCTGAGCACAGCCGACTACGACACGATCGCCTTCACCGCCATCGGCACGCTCGCCGGAACCGCGATCCTCTTCTATCCCGCAGCGGGGGGAGAACCCGCGGGCGGCTTCAACGCCTTCGAAACCTCGACGGGCGCCGGCAGCATCGCGGGCGTGATCCGGACCAAGGTGTCGGCCCGCAGTTTCGATCTCGCCCTCGTCGCGCTGAACGCGGCGGAGAGCGCCGTTGCGACCGGCTTCACCGGCAGCGTCAAGGTGGAGCTGCTCGATTCGTCGAACAACTCCGGTGCGCTCGATGCCGCCGGCTGCCGCGCGTCATGGGTGCCGCTGCCCGGATTCACGCCGCTCACCGCGAGCTTCGCAGCCGCGGACGCCGGACGCAAGAACGTGACGCTCACCGCAGCCAACGCGTGGCGGGAGGTGCGGGTGCGGATGACCACCCCGGCCACGGGCACGCCCACCGCGACCGGATGCTCGAACGACGCCTTCGCGCTGCGCCCGGCGAGCCTGGGCGTGGCGGCGTCCGACGCGGATGCGCAGAGTGCAGGCACGGCGCGCATGCTCGCCAACACCGGCGCGCCGGGCGGAGTGGTGCACAAGGCCGGCCGCCCGTTCACCCTCACCGCCACCGCCTACGACGACGCCTCGGCGATCACCACGAACTGGCAGGGCAGTCCGTCCGCCACCCTCACGGCATTCCTCCTGCCGTCGAGCTGCCTGAACGGCGGCCCGGGGTGCGTGCTCGCGACCGGCGCCTTCGCAGGCTCCGGAGGCACGGTGGTTTCGAATACCGCGACCTACGGCGAGGCCGGAGCCTTCACGCTGCGGCTCACCGATGCCGACTGGGCGGCGGTGGATGCCGCGGACTCGAGCGCGGACGAGCGCGAGATCCGTTCCGCGCCGGTCGCGGTCGGCCGTTTCGTGCCCGACCATTTCCGGCTCGCGGCCGGCTCCACGTTGACCCCCGCCTGCGCCGCCGGAGGATTCAGCTACATGGGCGAGCCCTTCGGCGTCTCGCTCACCCTGCTCGCGGAGAACGCGGCGGGCGAGATCACGATGAACTACCATGAGGGGGCCGGCGCATTCTCGGCGGCGCAGCTCGCCGGCCTGTCCTGGGTGGCGGAGAACGCGGATGACGGAGTGAGTCTCGCCGCCCGGCTGGTACCGCCGGCGACGCCTTCGTGGGCGAACGGTTCGCTGATGCTTCCCGCAGCGGCGCAGATCAGCCTGGGCAGGCGCACCGCGCCGGACACTCCGGACGGGCCCTTCGATTCGCTGCGCATCGGCATCGGCGCGGCGGATCCGGACGCCACCGTGAAGATCGCCGGCATGGACATGAACGCGGCCACTTCCGGGGACTGCGTCGGCGCCGGCACCTGTGATGCCGCCGCAATCGGAGCGGCCACGCGCGTGCGCTTCGGGCGGCTGCGCATGATCAACGCCCACGGCTCGGAACTGCGCTCCCTGCCGGTTCCGGTGCGGGCGGAATTCTGGAACGGCACCGGCTTCGCGACCAACACGCTGGACGGCTGCACCGCGATCGGCACGGTCACGCCGAACCCGGCGCCCTCGACCTGCACCCTGAATCCCGCGCGTTCCGGCGAAGGCACGCCGCTCGTCGCGGGCACGGGCACGCTCACGCTCGCCGCGCCGAACGCGCGCGGGTGCACCGACCTCCTCATGACGACGCCGTCGTGGCTGCTCGGGCGCCGGGACGCCACCGACCAGGGCGGCGACGGCAACCTCCACGACGATGCGGCCGCCGCCCGCGCCACCTTCGGCATCTTCCGCGACGTGCTGATCCTGCGCAGGGAGGTGTTCAGGTGAGTGCAGCCGCCCCGCCCGGCCGCGCGGCGCGCATCCTCCTCGTCACCACCTCCTATCCGGACGGCGACGAGGGCGCCGCCGCGGCGGGAAGTTTCGTGCGCGACTTCGCGCGGGCGCTCGCGCTGCGCGCCGCGGTCACGGTCGTCGCCCCCGGCGCGGCGGATCGGTCCGGGCTCGAGGACGGCGTCCGGGTCCGGCGCTTCCGGGCACCGCGACGACCGCTCTCCCTGCTCTCGCCCGCGAACCCGGCCCACTGGCCGGCGATTCTCGGCACACTGCACGCTGGCGGGCGCGCCGTGACGGAAAGCTGCGCGGAAGGGGGCATCACCCACATCCTCGCGCTCTGGGCCCTGCCCTCCGGCGCGTGGGCCCGGCGCGCGGCCCGCCGCCATGGCGTTCCGTACAGTATCTGGGCGCTCGGCAGCGACATCTGAACGCTGGGCCGCATCCCGCTGGTGCGCTCGCTGCTGCGCCGGGTGCTCCGCGGAGCGGAGCACCGGTTGGCCGACGGCCATGGGCTGTGCGAGGACGTGGCCGGGATCGCGGGCATGTCCTGCGCGTTCCTTCCGAGCTGCCGCGACCTGGGCGTACGCGAGCTCCGGGCGCGGCGCGCCGGTCCTCCCTACCGCCTCGCCTTTCTCGGACGCTGGCACCCGAACAAGGGAATCGACCTGCTGCTCGATGCCCTGCTGCGACTCGAAGGACCGGACTGGGCGCGCGTCGAGGAAGTCCGGGTGTTCGGCGGAGGGCCGCTGCACGAGCGCGTGGGCGAAGGCATCCGCGCGCTGGCCGCGCGCGGGCGAAGGGTGACGGCGGGCGGCTATCTCGATCGCGACGGCGCGCGTGCGCTGCTCGCGTGGGCCGACTACCTGGTGATCCCCTCGCGCATCGAGAGCATCCCGGTGATCTTTTCGGACGCCATGCAGGCCGGCTGCCCGGTGATCGCGACGCCGGTCGGCGACCTTCCGCGCCTCGTCGCCGAGCTGCGCTGCGGCATTCTCGCAGCGGAACCGGGTGCGGAGGCGCTCGCGGTCGCCATCCGCGAGGCGCTCGCGCAGCCGCCCGAGCGATTCGGCGCGCGGCTCGCGCAAGCGGCGAGGCTGTTCGACGTGCGCACGGTGGCAAATTCCTTCCTGGATGCCGTGCGGCCTGACCCAGGAAAGCCCGCGTGAGTGCATGAGGTTCATGCAATGAACCGGGGCACGGGTGACTACGAATCGTTCTACGAGGCGCTCGCGCAGCGCTACCACGGGTCGCGTTACGGCGGCCGTTACGGCAGGCTGTTCCGCGCGCTTCACCACGCATGCCTTGCCGATCTGCTGTTGCGGCGGGCACCGGGGCGTGTCCTCGAAGTCGCCTGCGGCACCGGGCACACGACCGAGCTGCTCGATTCGAACGGCATCGACTATGTCGCATGCGATCTCACCCAGGCCATGCTCGCGCAGTCGGACGCGCGTCTCGGAAACCGGGGCCGCCTGGTCCGCGCGAACGCACTCGCGCTACCCTTCGGCACGGCAACCTTCGATAACGTGGTTTCGACCCGTTTCCTGCACCTGTTCGATGCGGAGCACCAGCGCGCGATGCTCGCGGAGATGATCCGGGTGCTCAGGCCGGGCGGACGCCTGATCGTCGATTTCGACAACTTCGCGAGCCGCTGGATCCTCGCCCTGCCGCACCTGCTCTACAACCTGCTGGCCTACCGGCGCCTGGCGCCGGACACGCACTACAACCGCATCGGAGCGACAGAGAGGATGCTCGCAGTATTGGGCCTCGACGACCTGCGCAGCGAGGGCGTCGGCGGTTATCTGCTCGTCATTCCGGCGATGTTCTCCGCCCCGCTCGCCTACCGCGCCGGGCGGGCGCTGCGCCCGCTGCGCTGTCTGACGGAACAGTTCGTCACCACCGGCATCAAGCGATGAAGATCCTGCTCGCGGGCCCGCGGCTGTGCTCGCCCTGGACCGAGGGGAGGAAGCGGTTGGCGCGCGATCTCGCCGGGGCACTCGCCGCGGATCATGCGGTGCGCGTGGTGACGACGGTGGATCCGGGCGAAACCACCGGTTTCCCCGTGCCCTGCCGCGGGCGCCCGGCGTCGGGCCCGGTCTCGCACTTCCGAAGCCTGCACGCCGGCCTCGGCGAAGAGCTGGACGAGTGGCGCCCGGAGCTGGTGTGCCATCTGCCGATCGGATCCTTCCACGGCATGTACGGCTATGGCAATCTCGCCAGCATGTGGCTGGCGGAGCGCCAGTGCGCACGCCGCAGCGCGCCATGCTTCACGCTGATGTATGCGATCGCGCGAGAGGCATCGGTCGAACGCCTGAGCCGATGCGTCAGCCACCTGCTGGTCCATCCGTCGCTCGGCCAGGGCGTGCCGATCCGCTTCGGCACTGCGCTGCCCGAGCCGCAGGAGATTCCTGCGCCGGGGGACGGGCGTTCGCTGCTCTTCATGGCCGGAACGACGCAGCCCACGCGCGAGCGTCTCGACCACGTCCTCAATCTGCGCGGCCTGGCGACGCTGCTGCGCGCAGGCAGAACGCTGGCGCCGGACGGCTTTCGCCTCACGATCGCGGTGCCGCTGCTCGCCCACATGCGGCTGCGCGAAGCCCTGCGCAAGCTGCCCGGGAACAACTGGCCGGAGAGCGCCCTGCACATCCTCGACACGATCACGGTTCCCGAGGTCTTCGCGGGCCACGACCTGTTCGTGTTCCCCTATGCCCGCGATGAAACGCAGTTCGTTCCGACCTCGGTCATCGAAGCGATGCACTTCGGGCTCGCGACCGTGCTGCCGCGCCTGCCCTTCCTGCTTCCGATCATCGGCGAGGGCGCACACGCCTTTGCGTTCGAGGCGAACGATGCCGAGGATCTCGCCCGCGCCGTGCGCGCGGCCGCGTCCGACACCGCCCGCCGCGCTGCGGTGCGCGACAGCGCGCTAGCGATGGTGCGGCGCGAATTCGCGATTCGCGGTACCTGCGAGGACCTGCTGCGCTACTACCGCGAGCGCATCGCCGGCGCTGCCGGGCGCAGCGCGCACACACACCCCTGAGCACAGGGCTGCCGCCTCGGTCGCCGTCCAGCATGAACCGCAGGGTGTCCTGCAACAATATCCGTCGATGATTTCAATTCATCTCAGAACCCGCCGAGGCGCTCGCCCGCAGGGCCCTCGCGCGGTTCGGCGGCCCGACCAGGGCTCTCAGCCGCCGGAACCCAGCTTGCGCAGCGCCCGCCGGTCGAATGCGTTGATGCCAAGCACGGTGCCCGACCACAGGCCCAGCGGCGAAGCGACCGCGAGATTCGCGAGCCGGTTCGCCAGCGCGATGGCGACGCCGTCGGCAACCGGGACGCCGTTCAGGCCAAGGATGAGCACCAGCGTGATGTCATAGCCGCCGAGGCCCATCGGCATCAGCGACGCCATGCCGGCGAAGATGCCGATGCAGGCGGCCGCGAACGCGACCGGAAGCGGCAGCGGGTGCCCGATCATGACGAGCAGGATCCAGTGGCGCAGCGTGTGGCCGAGGATGTCGATCGCCGTGATCCCTGCCGCGGCGGCGAGCACGCGGCGGCTCGCCGCCGAGCGCACCGCATCGAGGACGGAGGACAGGCACCGCGACAACCGTCCGGCGGCCGACCCGCAGCCGCGCAGCATGGCCGGCAGCGCTCTGAACGACAAACCCATCACAAGCGCGAAGGCCAGGATCGTGGCCGTACCCAGCAGCAACCGGCTGGACGTGGTGGAACCGATCCCGGCGGCCCACGGAAGCGCCGCGACCGATGCCAGCGCCCAGGTCAGGTAAGTCGCGGCCCCGTCCACTCCGAGCAGCGCGGCGACCTCGCCCAGCGGCAGGCCGATCCGCCGCCGCAGCAGAAAGATGCGCAACGGAAGGCCCAGCTTGGCCGGAACGACGTAGCCCACGAACGCGGTCAGCGAAAAGACGTGGAACAGGGCGGGCCATTGCGCCGCCGGATGGTGGCGGAGATAGATTCGCCAGCGCGCGGGTTCCGCGAAGTAGTGGCCGAGCACGACCAGCAGCAGGACAGGCAGCCAGTGCGCATCGAGCCGCTGCGCGAGCGAAGCGAGGGCGGCCTGCAGTTCGCCGATCATGCGGGCTGCGGGCGTCGGACCAGGATCCAGCGCTGGAGCGAAAAGCGCCATGCGGTGCCGAGCACGCGATCGACCCGTTCGACCGCGGCGAGCAGCGCGTTCTGGAGCCGCGGCAGGCGCTCGAACGTCACCAGCAGCGGCAGCAGGAGCGTGAATGCAGGCATCCCGCCATGCGACAGTTCCACACCGCCGCGGCTGAGCCGGCGGAAGGCGTTCAGCGTGAGGCCCGTACCGCCCGTCGTGGCGCGCGCGGCTGCCGGCCGCACGAGGGCGATCACCCGCAGGAGTTCTTCCGATGGCTCGACGAACAACGCGACGCCGCCCGGCCGCAGCAGGGCGAGCAGTTCCGCCGTGGCCTTCTCGCGCGCTCCCGCGGGAAGATACATCAGTGCGGTGACCGCGATGAGCGCGTCGAAGCTCGCGTCCCGTAAAGGCAGCCTCGCGATGTCGCAGCACAGCACCCGAGCGCCGGTTCCCTTCCGGTAGAGACGGCAGAAATCGAGGGTGAAATCGCAGCCGACGAGCTCCATGTCGGGCCGTTCGGCCCTGACGATGCGTCCGATCCGGCCGAATCCGCAGCCCACGTCGAGCACGCGCGCCCCCGGCGGCGAAGCGGCGAGCAGGCGCCGCACCGCAGCGACATGAAACGCATGGATGTGGCGGTTGAGCCGCCCGGAGAGTCCCTGGTACAGCACGCCGGCGTCATCGGTGCCGTAGCGCGCCGCCCGTTCTTCCCAGCGGCCGCGCAGGCGTGCGAAGCGGGACTCTGCGGTCACGCCGACCCGAGGCATTCCCACACGGCGCGGCACACGCGATCCGCCTCTTCGTCGCCGAGCCGCGCAGAGAGCGGGAGACTGACGGTCTGGCGGCCGGCGTGCATCGCGTTCGGCCATTCTTCGGGCCGCCAGCCGAAACGCTGCCGATAGAAGGGATGCTCGGGGATGGCCAGGTAATGCACGCCGACGCCGATGCCGCGCGCGGTCATCGCATCGAGGAACGCATCGCGCGAGATGCCGCAGCGTGCCTCGTCGATGAGGACGGTGTAAAGGTGGTGGGCGTGGCGCGTATCGGGAGCGGCCGCGGCGGGCCGGACCAGGGGAAGGTCGGCAAATGCGTGCTGATACCTTTCCCAGAGCTCTTGCCGCCGCCGCCAGTTGGCCTCCACACGGGCGAGCTGGTGGATTCCGATCGCGGCCTGGAGGTCCATCATGTTGTACTTGAAGCCGCACTCGACGACCTGGTAGTGCCTGTAGCCGGAGTCGCTGAAGCGATGCCACGCGTCCCTGCTCATGCCATGCAGCGCCAGCATCTTCACGCGACCGATGTCGGCGTCGTTCCTCGCGAGCACCATGCCGCCCTCGCCGGTCACGACGTTCTTGGTGACATAGAAGCTGAAGCAGCCGAAATCGCCCATCGTTCCGGCCTTGCGGCCGCGGTATTCGGTTTCGATCGCGTGTGCGCAATCCTCGATGACGCGCAGCTCGTGCCGGGCGGCGATTGCAGTGATCGCGTCCATGGCGCAGGCGCGTCCCGCGAAGTGCACCGGCAGGATGGCGCGGGTGCGCGGCGTGATCCGCTCCTCGATGCCCCGCGGGTCGATGTTCATGGTGACCGGGTCGATGTCGGCCAACACCGGCGTCGCACCGGAATGGATGATCGCATTGACGGTGGCGCAGAAGGTGAGCGGCGTGGTGATCACTTCGTCGCCGGGCTGCAGGCCGGCGGCGATCATGCTCACATGCAGCGCCGCGGTGCAGGAGTTGACCGCGGCCGCATTGCCGGGCTCGATGCCCTTGTAGTGCGCGAAGGCGCGCTCGAAGGCGGCCACACGCGGCCCGGTCCCCAGCCAGCCGGATTCCAGCGTCGCGACGACCTCGTCGATCTCCTCGCGCTCGATCCGGGGCGCCCCGAAGACGATGAACGGTTTCCCTTCGTCCGGCGACATTCAGTCCCGCCCCCTCATGTAGATCAACTGGGTGATCTGTTCCGAGACCAGCCCGATCAGGAACACGATGACGGAGGTCGAAAAGAGCAAGGCGCTCATGTTGGTGAAGCGCCCGGCGGTGAGGAAGGTGTAGGCATAGTAGCCGAGGCCGGCCAGGAAGAAGGCTAGGCTCACGGGAACGAACAGCTTGAGCGGCGAGTACAGCGTGCCGATCTTGAAGATGATCAGGAAGAAGCGCGCGCCGTCGCGCAGCGGCGAGATGTGGCTCCTGCCGATTCTAGCGGGGACTTCGACCGGCACGTAGAGCACGCTGTAGCCGGCGCGGAAAAAACTCATCGTGATCGTGGTCGGGTACGAGAAGCCGTTCGGCAGCAGCGTGAGGAATTCGCGGAACCTGTCCGAGCGCACCGCGCGGAAGCCCGAGGTCAGATCCGCCACGCGATGCCCGACCATCCAGCTCGCGAGTCGGTTGTAGATGCCGTTGGCGATCGCGCGCCCCAGTCCTGCCTGCGACGAGAAGCTGCGCGCGCCGACCACCATGTCCGCGCCCCGGTCGAGCGCTTCGAGCAGGCGCGGCAGGTCCTGCGCGCGATGCTGGCCGTCCGCATCCATGCACACCAGGATCTCGCCCCGCGCATGGCGCGCGCCGGTCTTGATCGCCGCGCCGTTGCCCAGCGGGACGGGGTGCGAGACGACACTCGCACCCAGGCGCGCGCACACCTCCGCGGTCGCGTCCGCCGAGCCGTCATCGACCACCAGGATCTCCGCACCGGGAAGCGCGGCGCGCAGTGCCGGAATCAGCGCTTCCAGCGACCGCGCCTCGTCGCGGGCGGGGATGACCATGCTGACGCTCTCCGCGCGGCCCGCCGGCCGCGGTTCGGCGCGCACCTCGAAACCCCCCTCTTGCGAAGTGGGCCCGGAAAAGAAGAACGCACCGCGTCGCGGAGAAAGCCCGCCTGACTCATTGCGTTCATCCATACGCCGCAGTTTACCGGACCCATGCAAGAGCTGGAAGAACCATCACTGAATTGCCCTCCGTTCAGTGGTACGCCAACTTTTTGACGTTTTCCTGCATTTTACTCGCTTGGTTCTCGAGCTTGCGAATATCATCAGTAAATACACCCAGTCGATCATTCCGGATCGCGTATTGTAGTTGTTCCCGTGCGCCATCGTTATTGCCTGTCGCGATGAGGAGGCGCGCGAATATCAGGTTGAAGACCGCCTGCCGGGGCGCGGATTGAGTTGCCTCGTAGCTCAGGTTCAGCGCCATCATGTAGTCGTGCAGGCGGTTTTGATAATAGGAGGCGAGCATTGCCTGCACCATGCCTCTGGAATCGCCGGATAAGCCGGGATTGTTCAGCGCAGCCCGAAAGATCGAGATCACTTCATCAGGCGGGAGCATCAAGGTGCCACTTTCCAACTGTTTCTTGAAGGTCGCTAGCAACGACACATTGTTGGCCGCGACGCGGGCAGTCGCCAGCCTGGTCCGAATCAAGTCCAGCCACGCTGGGTCGATCACCTGCTCCGACCTAGTGCTCAGGTAAATCATGGCAAATAAAGCCTCAACGGAATTCTTGTCCAATTCAAGCGAGCGCTGAAAATACGCTAAAGCGCGTCTATAGGCGGTCGGATCTTCAGACTTTCCGTTCCCGATCAATATCGCCAGGGATCTACCTGCCTGGTAATTGCTTCGCGCAGAATCCGGGTGATGTCTTACTTCATAGAGATCGTGTCCGAATAGTTCGCCATACTGCTGTGCACGCAACGCCGTGACCGAGCCTAAGAGAACGATTGCACTTGCAGCGATAATGCCACGCATTCTGCCCGGTTTCGGAACCGGCGGGGAATGCGCAAGATAATAGATGCACGGCAGTAGAATGCCGTACATGGGTAAATAGTTTCTGTGCTCATGGGCGAGCTCCAGCGGGATGATCGTCGATTCCATGCTGTGCCCGGCCACGAACCACGCCAATCCAAGCGTCACCAGCGGCGCGCGACGGCGGCAATAAACCGCAAGCGCAATCAGGCCACCAAACCCTACCGTGGAGTACAAGGTCGTTACCGGTTCTGTCAGCCCACGCGAGATTTGGATATCATCATGGAAGAGTCCCATAAGGGTGATGTCTGGCACGACGATCTGTCGAAGGTAAACCCACAGGACACGAGATTCCGTCAGCAAGCGTTCCGCCAGGGTGAAGCCACGGTTCTGATAACTTCGCAGCAGCCAATCGGGATGAGAAAAGAAATACGAGAGAAAAGCCACGCCCGGGATTGCGACGGTGATGACAAACAAGGCAAACAACGCTTGCTTCGCCGCCGGCGCACGCGCCCGAAATCGGAACACAGACACCTCTATCACGAGCATATAGAGCGGCAAGAGCGCTCCGTTCTCCTTGCATAGCGTCGCAAGAAAGCCCCCGCCCAGAAGCCCGACGATGATGAGGGGCATGCCAGTTGCGCCGTCCATCAGGCGCGTCCTTCCCAGCGTATAGAGAATCAGTCCGAGGATGGTAAAGAGTGCGGAAAGACTGGTCATGCGCTGCACGACGTACAGCACACTTGTCAGGTTGAGCGGATGCAGCAGCCAGGCCGCCGCGATCGCCAGCGCCAGCCAATGGATCTGCCGGTCGGACAATGGGGCATTGTTGCACCGGCGATGTGCCGCAAGCAGGGCTGTAGTCAAGAGGAACAGCCCTATCCCGTTAAGGGCATGGATTCCCACATTGGTGAGCTTGAAGTAGAAGGGATCGAAACCGGATGCGTAATGATTCAGGGCGAAGCTCAACATGCTGATGGGGCGCTTCAACAAGCCCGAATCCGCCGAGAATGCTGCCTTCTTGATGCTCTGGAGGTCCAGGTTCTCCAGCCTGATCCAATCGTTGTTCAGGATGTTGGGCTCGTCATCGAAGAAAAACCCGCCCGAAAGTCCCGGCCAATAGGCCAGCAAAGTGCAGGTTAACACGATCGCTGCCACCAATGCGAACTCCAGCTTTTGTTTCACGGCGGATATTCGGGCCTGACGATGGAGTTTGATTGTTGGAAAAAAAAAGAAGCGTTCCACATCCTGTGGAACGCTTCTTTGCTCTTGCCTGCTGCTTCTGCGCTTAACGGCAGTTTGCCGGCCTGTATTTCGCTGGCATAGAACCACCCGCAGCGCAGCTCCAGGCTACGCCGTTCGCACCACCCGTACCGGTAAAGACAATTGATGTACCACCGGCCGTGCCACCCAGGCCGGCCTGGGAAGTCAGCGTAAGCGTGGCGATAGTCGTGGATGTCGCGGCGTAGGCAGTGGAAGCCAGATATTGCGTCGTGGCGGTGGTGTTGATCCCCGCCGAGCTGGCGTTAGCGGGCATGTGGCCCTGTGATATATAAAATTCACTGACCGAGGTCTTTGCCGCCGCCGCAAAACCGATCAGCTCCGATACCTTCGCCCGGATCGTGTAGTCCTGATACGCCGGAATCGCGATCGCCGCCAGGATGCCGATGATGGCCACGACGATCATCAACTCGATCAGAGTGAAGCCCTGTTGTACTCGTTTCATGTGAACCTCCGTTTGAGCTGGAAAAGGTGTTTCGAACCGCACCCGATCCCTAGCAAGCTTGGTGCCAGCCAGGCAGATGCCGGTCGGTATTGAGGCATCCGTCCACCTCATCGGCGCCGGGCCGGAAGACTTGAGCCTTTCCGCAAGTTCCCGGCCCGATTGCGATTCGGCCGAGCACGGGCTGCCTGCATGCCTTCCGATGCGTGTGCGCCTGCGGCAGCAGTCGTGTAGGAATTCTTCCGGCATGACGCCGGAATGAACGTTCGACCGCCGCCTTTCGTGCTGCGCAAATCCTGCCGCGAAGTGCCGGAGCCGGTCAGGGCCATGACGGTTTTCGTCACCCGGAGCGCGCGTACCGCCGGCCGTTCAGGGCATATAGCCGGGGATCCGCGCCTCGTCCACCGCGTCGATCTGCCTGGGATCGAGGAAGGTCTCGGCATACTTGAGATACACCTTGCGGCGCACGAACACGTCGAACAGGTCCGGATCGACATGTCCGCCCAGCTTCATCTTCCCCAGGATGTTCAGCGATTCGGTGAGCGTCTTGCCGCTCTTGTACGGGCGGTCCTTGGCGGTCAGCGCTTCGAAGATGTCGGCGATGCCCATCACGCGGGCCTGCACCGACATCTGGTCGCGGGTGAGCCCGCGCGGATAGCCCTTGCCGTCCATGCGCTCGTGATGCCCGCCAGCGTACTCGGGGACGTTCGCGAGATGTCGCGGCCAGGGCAGGGCTTCCAGCATCTTGATCGTGGCGACGATATGGTAGTTGATGATCTCGCGCTCGGCCTTCGTGAGCGTGCCGGCGCGGATCGACAGGTTCTCGATCTCCTCCTCGGACAGGAAATTCTCCTCCCGGCCCTCGGTCGTCCACCGGTAGCCGCGGCCGATGCGCCCGACGCGCTCCTGGTCCTCGGGGCTCATCGCCTCGACGCCCACGTTGCAGTGATGGAGGAAGGCGCGCTCCTCGCGCAACTGGCGCACCCGGTTTTCGAAATGCGTCTCGAGCTGGCTCTCTGCCGCCGCATCGCGCTCCTCGCGCAGGGCGAGCCTCGCGCGCAGCATCGCGATCTCGGCGTCGCGCTCCAGCACTTCGAAGCGGGTGTCGAGCTGGTGGACGCGGTCGAAAAGGGTCTCCAGCTTGGTGGACTTGTCGACCACATGCACCGGCGTGGTGACCTTGCCGCAGTCATGGACCAGACCGGCGATCTTCAGCTCGTAGCGGTCCTGGTCGGTCATGGTGAAATCGGCCAGCGGCCCGGTGGTCGTGTCGTTCACCGCCTCGGCAAGCATCATGGTGAGCACCGGCACGCGCTGGCAGTGCCCGCCCGTGTAGTGCGACTTCTCGTCGATCGCCAGGTTGATGAGGCGGATGAAGGACTCGAACAGCTCTTCGAGCTGGACGATGAGCTGCCGGTTGGTGAGGGCGATGGCCGCCTGCGAGGCGAGCGACTCGGCGAGCCGGTGATCGGCCTCGGAGAAGGGCACGACCGCGCCGGTGGCGGCATCGGTGCAGTTGATGAGCTGGAGCACCCCGATGACCTCGGCTTCGTGGTTCTTCATCGGAACGGTGAGGAAGGACTTCGAACGATAGCCGGTGCGCGCGTCGAACTTGCGCGTGCCCGAAAAATCGAAGCCCTGCGCCTCGTAGGCATCGGCGATGTTCACACTCTTCTCGTGGAGCGCACACCAGGCCGCCACCATCGAGTTGTTCGGCGCGCCGGTCTCCTCGCGCAGGGGGACCGGAGGAAAGTCGATCGGCGTGCCGCTCGCGCCGCCCATGCGGATGCCGAGCGAATCGGTGCGCACGATCTCGAAGGCGAGCGAGGCCCCATCGGGCGACCTGCGGTAGAGCGTTCCGCCGTCGGCGTGCGTGATGGTCTTGGCCGCGTCGAGGATCTTCTCGAGCAGCCGGGTGATGTCGCGCTCGCTGGAGAGCGCGGCGCCGATCTCGTTCAGTTGCTCGAGGCGGCGAAAAAGATCATCGGTCGTATTCATCACGGCCTGGAACCCGAAACTATTTGATGCACACCGCCCTGACCTGCTTCATGTCGGTGAGCCCCATGAGCACCTTCTCGATGCCGTCCATCTTCAGCGTGCGCATGCCGTCCTCCAGCGCCGCAGCGAGCAGCAGCGCCACACGCGCGCGCTCCTGGATCAGCTTCTTGACCTGGTCGGTGCCGACCATCATCTCGTGCAGGCCCAGCCGGCCCTTGTAGCCGGTGTCGTTGCACTCGGAGCAGCCGACCGGCTTGTAGAGGGTGAATTTCCCCTTGTCTTTGGCGAACTTACCGGCCCATTCCGCATAGACCGCCTCCGCCGCGCCGGAGGGGTCTTTGCTGAACGCCGTGGTGTGGCGAAGCTCTTCCGTGTACTCCCCGACCAGGTGCCGGATCTCCTCCTCGGAGGCGACGTAGGATTTCTTGCAGTTGGCACACAGCCGCTTGGCCAGCCGCTGGGCGAGGATGCCGAGCAGCGCGTCGGCGAAGTTGAACGGATCCATCCCCATGTCGAGCAGCCGCACCACCGACTCCGGAGCGCTGTTGGTGTGCAGGGTGGCGAACACCAGGTGGCCGGTGAGCGAGGCCTCGATGCCGATCGAGGTGGTCTCGGGGTCGCGCATCTCGCCGACCATGATGATGTCGGGATCGGCGCGCAGGAAGGCGCGCATGATGGTGGCGAAGTCGAGGCCCGCCTTGCGGTTGATCTGCACCTGGCGCAAGCCGCGCTGGGTGATCTCCACCGGGTCCTCGGCGGTCCAGATCTTGGTGTCCGGAGTGTTGAGGTGCGCGAGGATGGAGTGCAGCGTGGTGGTCTTGCCCGAGCCCGTCGGCCCGCAAACGAAGAACAGGCCGTAGGGTTTCTCGATGCAGCCCATCAGCCGATCCAGGTTGTGGGGCAGCACGCCGAGCTTGTCGAGCGGCAGCGGCTCGCCGGCGGCGAGGATGCGCATCACCACGTCCTCGACCCCGCCCGCCGAGGGCAACGTGGCCACGCGCAGCTCGATGTCGAGCGGACCGAACTTCCTGAACTTGATCTTCCCGTCCTGGGGTTTGCGCCGCTCCGAGATGTCGAGATCGCACATGATCTTGATGCGGGTGACGAGCGCGTTGCGGTAGCTCGCCGGCACCTCGATGTAGGGCACGAGCGAGCCGTCCTTGCGGATGCGGATCAGCGTCTTGTCCTTGCCGGGGCGCGGCTCGATGTGGATGTCGGAGGCGCCCTGCTGGTAGGCATCGACGATGATCTTGTTCACCAGCCGCACCAGTTCGTTGTCGGAGGCCGCATTGACGTCCTCGGAGAGGTTGTCGCCTTCGTCCTGCTCGGAGAGATCCGAGAGCAGGTCGCCCACGGTGCCAGTGTCCGAGAGCGGACCGTAGAACTGATCCACGGTCTTCCTGAATTCCGCGACGGTCGTGACGGCGTAATTGAGTTTCGCCTTCGGGAAGATGTTGGCCACCACCCGGGAGCTGCGCACCTGTTCCGGATCCATGGCCAGGATCAGGATGCCGTCGCGGTTCTCCTCGATCGGAACCCAGCGGCTCTCCTCGATATAGTCGCGCTTGAGGTTCTTGAGCAGGTCGAGGGGCTTGATGCGGTCGCCCTTGTGCGGCTCGTAGGGCACCCCGAAGAACTTCGACAGGGCCGCGCCGATCGCGGCCGGCTTGACCTGGAAATCGTGGATCAGGACCTCCTCGAGATCCTGCCCCTTGCGGCGCGCCGCGCGCGTGGCGAGATCGAACTCGGTGGCCGAGAGCACCGCATCGGAGACCAGCGCGTCGTACTTCGAGCGGACCTGGGTCGGACGCCTCTGGCGCTGGGTGAAGGCGATCGCGAGCGTCTGCGTGAGGCTCACGAGGCCTTCCTGGGTGAACGCCGAGAACGGCACGCCGCTGCGGTTGTTGATCAACTGGACCACGCCCAGCAGCTCGTTGCTGTCCGGATCCAGGATGGGGGCGATCAGCATCTGCTTGGTGCGGTATCCGGTGCGCTTGTCGACCTCTTTCAGGAAGTGGATGCCGGGAGAATAGGCGGCAAGCTCGGTATCGTCATAGACATCGGCGATGTTGAGCGGCTTCTTGTACTCGGCGCTGTAGCCGGCGATGCTCGCGTCGTTGATCGGCAGTTTCAGGTCCTTGAAGGTGTTCAGCCCGGTCTTGACCTTGGAGACGATCGCGTTCCTGTCCTCGTTGACCGCGTAGATCGTGATGCGGTCGGCATTGAAGACCGCGGCGACTTCCTGGGAAAGATCGACGATGATCTCGTCGATGTTGGCGCTGGCGTGAATCTTGTTGGTGACCGCCTGCAGGCTCTTGAAGAACTGGACCCGGGCCGCCGCCTCGGACAGCCCCGTCGCCTCCTGCTGCGCGCCAACCACCGTCATGCTTGCCCTCCCCGATCGTCCGGTCCCGCTTCCCCCAGCGTGCGCTCGCGCGTCCAGCACCGCAGCCCGCCATCGAGCAGCCAGGCGCGCAGTCCGCGCTGGGACATGAGGAAGGCCGCCGCCGAGGAACGGCGGCCGCTCTGACAATACAGAATATACTCGCCGCGGGCATCGAGCGCGTCGAGCGCGTTGCGTACCTCGTTCAGCGGAAGATTGATCGCGCCCGGGACGCGGTCGACGTGATACTCGGCCGGGTAGCGCACATCGAGCCAGGTGGCCCCCGCACGTGCCCGCGCGCAGGCCTCCTCCCAGCCGAGGCGATGCAGCAGCGGCTCGCGCAGCAGCGAGGTGAAATCGGACTTGTCCAGGCGCAGCAACACGCCGTCGCTCTTCATCGTCACCATCGCGTTGCGCGGGCTGCCGGCGAGCAGCGCCTCCTCCCCGAAGCCTTCTCCCGGCTGGAGTTCGGCCAGCACGACCGAAGCGCCGCCCACCCCGCGGGTGACTTCGCACCGCCCGCGCTCGATGACATAATAATGGTCGCCGGCGTCGCCCTGGCGCACGACGACTTCGCCATGCCGCACCGGCATCCGCCGGAAGCGTTCGAGGAGCCGCTCGATGTTGGCCGGCGGCAGCGCGGCGAAGATCCCTTCGGTCAGCCGCCGGGCCTCGTAGATGCCCGAAAGCGTGCGCCAGTCGCGGCGCTCCAGGTCCTCGCCGGCGGCCCTGGGCGCCGCCATCTGATCCCAGGTCAGCAGCACGTCGAGGACTTCATCGTCGATGCGGAGCAGCTCGATCGCGGTGATCGCGCGCGCCCCCGCGAACGCCGGCGCACCCTTGCCCAGTGGCCGGAGCGCGGCCCCGGTCGAGCCGACGATGACCTCCGAGCTGCCGTCGTCGTACGAGACCAGCAGCTCGCCCTTGATCAGATACACGGACTGTCCGCCGAGCCCCCGATCCCGGAACGGATCCGCCCCCCGGGCGGCGGTCTCGCGCGCGCACGTCCGGGCGACCTCGCTCATCCCGTTGGGCGAGAGCCGCCGCACCGGCTCCAGCCGCGAGAGCGTCGCAACCAGATCGGACGCGGCGGCCACTGGGGAGGATTCCTCGGGCATCGGCTCAGAACTCGAAAACCATGTTGTTTTGCAGCATACGCGGCTTGAACTCGCCGATGCCCTCCTCGATCTCCTGCATCGTCAGCTCGATCTGGCCCGGCTTGAGGTGGGTGACGTAGATCTCCGGGCTGTGCTCCAGCTTGGCCAGCTCGCCGGCCAGCATACTCGGGCACAGGTGCTTGGACGCAACCGCCAGGCGCCGCTGGCGATTGGAGAATGCAGTCTCGATGATGAGATAACGCAGGTCGGAGATCCGGTTGACCACCTTCCATAGCGCGTCGTTGGTCGTGGTGTCGCCCGTGAACACCAGGCTGCCGGCGCCGCTGTCGAGTTCGTAGCCGACCGCCGGCACGGTGTGTCTGGCCGGCAGCGCGCGGAAGCTGCGATTGCCGACCTCGACCGTCTGCCCGAGCCGCAGCGGCTCGTAGCGCAGGAACGGGGAATCCGGGTTCGGGATCTGGCTGAAGTCGGGCCAGATCGACCAGTTGAAGAGATGGTTGCGCAGGATCTCCAGCGTCGCCTCGGTCGCATGCACGGTGAGCGGACGATTGCGCATGTCGCCGACGGTATCGACCAGGAACGGGATGCAGGCGACATGGTCGAGATGCGAATGGGTGACGAACACGTGGTCGATCAGCACGAGCTCGGCCAGCGACAGATCGCCCACCCCGGTACCGGCATCGACGAGGATGTCGTGATCGACCAGGAACGAGGTGGTGCGCAGGTAGCGCCCGCCGATCCCGCCGCTGCACCCGAGTACGCGCAGTTTCAACTTGACCTCCTCATCCTCGCTGCTGCGCGGCCGGAGCCGATCGCAGATTCATTTTTCTTCGAATACCGTGACGCCGTTCCAGCCCGAGCCGGGCGGCGCCTTTCGCAGCGCGGCGACCCGCTCGGTGTAGTAATTGTAGAGCCTGCACGCGGGAGCGATGCGTGTCAGATTGAGCAGCGTGAGTTCCGCCTGATCCCACGCCTGGCTGCGATACAGCCGCAGGGCCTGATGCCAGAGCTTCAGCTCCTCGTGCTGCGCCTTGCCGACGGAGGCCTCGGGGCCGATCGGCTCGAAGATCGCGACCGGCTCCTCCTTGCCCTTGACCCGCACCCGGTCGACCTCCCGGAACACGATGTCGCGCACGGTCTTGCGCGTATCCTCCCCGACCAGGATGCCGACGCCGTATTTCTTGGTCAGGCCTTCCAGCCGCGAGCCGAGGTTCACGGCGTCGCCCATCACCGTATAGGACTTGCGCACCGCCGAGCCCATGTCGCCCACCGTCATCTGTCCGGTGTTGACCCCCACGCCGATGCGAAGTTGCGGCCAGCCGCGCGCGGCGAACGCGCGATTCACCCCGTCCAGCGCCTCCTGCATTCCGAGCGCGGCGACGACCGCGCGCCTGGCGTGCTCGGGATCCTCGACCGGTGCGCCCCAGAACGCCATGATGGCATCCCCGATGTACTTGTCCAGCGTGCCGCGCTGCGCGCGGATGACCGCGGTCATGGCCCCCAGGTACTCGTTCATCAGCGCCGCGAGCTGCTTCGGTTCCAGCGATTCCGAGATGGTGGTGAATCCGCGCACGTCGGAGAACAGCACCGAGAGCTCGGCCGAGCGCCCCTCCATGCTGTAGCTCTCCGGATCGCGGCTCATCTCCTCGACCAGCTCGGGGGGAACGTACTGCCCGAACAGATCCGTGAACTGGCGCTTCGCCCGCGACTCGACGAAATACCCATACGACATGTTGAGCGCGAACAGCAGGAAGGTGAGCAGCAGCGCTCCGGACACCGGCAGCACCAGCCCGCCGAACTGCCAGAACGCGAGGTTGATCGCGATGAGCAGGGCGAGCACCAGCACCGTCACCAGGGTGGCCCGCAGGGGACTCAGCAGCGGCAGCAGGAACACCATCACCAGCCCGGCAGCCGCGGTGGTGACGACGTCCGCGCCGACCACGTACAGCGGCTTCTGCAGGATCCTGCCGTCGAGCATCCCGGTGATCAGGTTGGCGTGGATCTCGACGCCGGGGTAGGCACCGCTCACCGGGGTGGCCCGCAGATCCAGCAGCCCGGGCGCGGTGGTGCCGATCAGCGCGATCTTGCCGCGCAGTCGTTCCGGCGCGATGCGCTCCGCAAGGACGTCCGCCAGCGAATAGTACGGGAAGCTTCCCTGCGCCCCGCGGTAAGGAATAAGGGCCGCGGCATTCTCGTCGACCGGGATGCGCAACGTCCCCCTGGCGGTGGGCAGTTCGATCCACTCCATCGCCGTGTAGCCGCGCGAGACCACCGACTCCTGCGGATAGCCCGGCACCACCTTGGGAGATCCCAGCAGCGCGCGCACCATGGCGAGCGAGAGCGCCTCGTAGTAGCTGCCCTTGTATTCGGCGATCATCGGAACGCGGCGCGAGATGCCGTCGAAATCGACCATCGGGTTGAAGTGCCCGGCGCCGAGCGCCGAGCGCTGGAATTCCGGCAGGTTGCCGCCGTGGTTGGTCCAGCTCGTGAACGGGATGTTTCGTCCCGCGAACGTCCCCGCGGGCAGCACCGGCTCGGGCAGCGCGCCGGTCGCCGTGCCCTCGGAGCGGTTGGACAGGTAATAGCCGAGGATGACCGGACGGCCTTCGAGCGCACGGGCGAAGAGCCGGTCGTAGTCGAGCCGCGGGCGCAGTTCGTCGAGCCTCGCCACGAACGCGGCGTCGTTTCGGAATTCGGTTCGCGCGAGCGCCTCGAGCGTCTTCAGTCCGGAGCTGTCGTCCGGCTCGGCGAACACGATGTCCACGCCGAGCAGACTGATGCCGTAGCGGTCGAACAGCTTCCCGACCAGCTCCGCCATGCGCCTCCGGTCCCACGGCCAGCGCCCGACTTCGGCGAGCGATTTCTCGTCGATGTCGAGGATCACCACCCGGTCGTCGACCTGCCGCGGCATGGTGAGCCGCAGCTTGGCATCGTAGGCGATGGCATCGAGCTGGTTGATCAGCCCGAACTGGAAGAAGCGTGCCGCATGGCCGGCGAGCACCAGCGCGATCAGCGCACCGACGGCGTAGCGGACCAGATGCTGCTTCAAGACGTGATCCCGCGCCGCGCCATGCAGTCTCCGGGTCCCTCAGCGCATCGCCACGCGGACGCTCAGCTCTTGAAGAAGAACTCCATCTTCACCCCCGCCAGCTCGATGACGTCATGATTTCCCAGCGGGTGGGCCTGCGGATCGATCGGCTTGCCGTCGACGATCGGCATCTGTGCCCCTTCGACGTGAGTGATGAAGTAGCCCTGCGGGCGCCTCGTGATCACCGCGACCTGGACGCCGGGCTTGCCGAGCGTGGTCAGCGTCTTGGTCAGTTCGAGCGCTTTCCCGGCGTTCGCGCCGTTGAGGATCTGGATCACCCCCACGCCGACCGGCGCGGCTGCGGCGGCAGCGCTCGCCGCAGGGGCGGCTGCGCTCGCTGGAGGCGGCGCCGGAGCCG